>JAZBOD010000130.1:0-7391 GCA_036350955.1 Desulforhopalus sp.
ACCGAAGGGACCTTCAGGACGGGGGCTTTCGACATAGATCAGCTCCATATCGTCCGGAATCTGTTTGGTATACGGGAATCCGGCGCCAGCCATTGAGGAGTGTTTCTGAATATCCTCGAAATCCTCGGTGAGGGCAAGGCCGATTCCCTGGGCGATACCGCCGTACATCTGCCCGTCGACTGCCAGTTTGTTGGCGATCTTGCCGATATCGGCAACCAGGGTCATCTTTTCAACGGATGCCTTGCCGGTGGCGATTTCAACGGCGACTTCAGCCATGAACATCCCGTACATGTAACAGGCAAAGGGCCTGCCCTGCCCGTTCTCGTCACACGCATCAGCGGGAGCGGTCCACTTGCCGCGATATTTGGTGGGGATTTTCTCGGCGACCATTTGGTCAAAGCTGCGGAAACCTCCCTCTTTTTTCATCCCATCAAGCAGCATCTCGCATGCCGCCTTGATGCCCCGGCCGAGGACCACCTGGGAGCGACTGCCACCGGCGGGACCACCGTTGGGGCAGACCCCGGTATCGTTGAGAACCAGGTTGATCTTCTCCGGGGCGATGCCCATCGGCCGCAGGGCCTCGTGGGCGGTGGCCAGGGTGCCGATATCACCGCCTTGGCCGTGGTCATGCCAGGTGGCGTATATGGTGACAGTGCCGTCGCTGTTCAGCTCGGCATCGGCTTCGGCACTGTCGGGGCCGTCAAGACCTGAGCCATAGACCCCTAGGGAGATGCCCACGCCACGCTTGACTTCGGCGGTGGAATTGGCCTTGGCCCTTGCTTGGGCCGCCTGGTATTTGGGGCGCAGGGTATCGATCAGTTCCGGCAGGCTGTACACTTCCGGATCCTGGCCGGTCGGGGTGGTGGCGCCTTTGCGGTAGACGTTCTTGTAACGGAGTTCCAACGGATCCATGCCGAGTTTTTCCGCCAGTTCGTCGATCAGGACTTCCGAAGCGAACTCCGACTGCGGCGAGCCGTAGCCCCTGAAAGCAGAGCCCCAGACGTGGTTGGTGCAGACGGTGCGGCCCATGCCGCGGATATTCTTGATATCATAGCCGGCCCCCATGAACTGGGCACCGCGCAGGGTCAGCAGGTCGCCGAACTCGGAATAGGGACCGTGATCGACCGACCAGTCGGTTTCCAGGCCGAGCAGTCTGCCTTCCTGGTCGGCGGCTACTTTGAGGTTCATGAAAAACGGCGAGCGCTTACCGGTGTAGGTCTGCTGCTGAAAATAATTGTAGCCGAGAAATACCGGGCGGCCGGTGGCAAGGGCCGCAGCACCGACCAGGGCTTCCATGGTCGGGCTGAACTTGTAGCCGAAGGTGCCGCCGGCCGGGTTCTGGATCATGATCATGTTCTCCGGCTCAACCCCGAGGCCAGGGGCAATCATGTACAGATGGAGGTGGAGACCGATCGATTTCGAATGGATGACCAGCTTGCCATCGTCATTGAGGTAGGCAAATCCGACATCGGGTTCGATCGGCATATGGGGCTGACGGCCGACATAGTAATCCCCCTCGACGACCACCGGCGCGGAGGCAAAGATCGGCGCGGTATCATCGCCTTTGGCTATCCGCTGTTCGAAATAGACATTGGGGGTGCCCGGGTGAATCTCGATGGCGTCCTCGGCCATGGCTGCAGGAGCGCTCATGTAGGCCGGCAGCTCTTCGAGTTCGACCTTGACCTTCTCGGCTGCGGCCTTGGCCTGTTTTTCCGTTGCGGCACAGACGATGGCGATGGCGTCACCGAACTGGAACACCTTCTCGTCGCAGAGAATCGGCCGGTCCCAGCCGTCACCCTTGTTGGTGGGGAAGGTGATCAGACCGGTAATCCGGTTTTTGCCCTTGATATCCTTGTGGGTGAGCACGGAGTGTACGCCTGGCATCAGGCCTGCTTCGGCGGTGTCGATTTTGATAATTTTGGCGTGGGAAACCTTGGCCTGAACCAGGGCGAGGTGGAGGGTCTCTTCCGGCAGCTTCAGGCCAAGATCGGCACCGTAGTCGCAGGTGCCGGTAACCTTTGCCACAGCAGTTGGCCGGGGATATTTGGTGCCCCAGATGCGTCCATCTTCCGGGATTTTGAAGCAGAGTTCATCGAGAGCTATCTCGCCGCGCAGCACCCTGGCGGCATCCATGGTGGCATCGACCAGCGGCTTGTAGCCGGTGCAGCGGCAGGCATTGCGATGTTTCTGGAACCAGTCACGGACATCTTCCCGGGAGGGACTGGGGTTGGTGTCGAGCAGGCCTTTGGCGGAAACGATGAAGCCTGGGCTGCAGAAACCGCACTGGGCTCCGCCGTGGGCCATCCAGGCGACCTGCAGGGGGTGGAGATTGTCGGGGGTGCCGAGACCTTCGATAGTGACAACCCGGGCACCGTCTGCCACCCGGCGCATCTTCATTGCGCAGGAGCGGATAACTTTGCCGTCGATCAGGACACTGCACGCACCGCACTGCCCTTCACCGCAACCCACCTTGGTCCCGGTGAGTCCCAGATTGGCTCTGAGGACATTGGCCAGGGTATCGTCACCATTGACGATGAGCTTTCTGAAAATGCCGTTAACGACGATTTCTTTTTTGATCATGGTGGATCCTCCAGGTCGAGTTTGAACAGCTCATTTCCCCTTGCGTATCGTCTCGCTCGAGGTGATCACCGGCAGGGACAGGTGGTGACCTAAGCAGAAGGATGGACTCCAGCCAGACGGTGGATGGCTGGTTTTTGGCTATGCCCGGTAGTCATGGCGCACACTTTTCGGAGTTGGTAGAGCAAATAGTGCGCCAGGCAGGAGAATTGTGCCGTATTGGTTGTCGTTGGTTCGTTTTCGCTGGCAATTCGGCAGCCAGGGAGGCGGAGGAAGACCGGGTCACGGTAAAGGCTTGTGTGTAGTACATGTGTACTCTGTGTCACCTTTATCCTAGGCGCTTCCACAAATATTACACACTCCGTTCCCGGCAGGAAGGCCGGGTGTGCAGAGCAAATCTGGCGTTCAGTTGGCGATGGCGTAGCGGTGCATCCGGTTGTAGACCGTTTTTCGGGAGATCCCCAGTTTTTTTGCCACTTCGGTGATATTGCCGTCATGGAGGTTGAGCAGGTGAACAATCTGCTGCTTTTCCCGCTCCTGGCGCTGTCGACCGCGCTTTTGCCGCTCGATGAGCGGTGGTGCAGGCGCACTTGGCAAATCGCTTTGCCCATGCCGGTCGACAATTTCTGCTGGCAGCTGATGCACGGTGATCACGCCGTTGACCGCCAGATTGGTGGCTCGCTCCACCACGTTCTGCAGCTCCCGCACGTTGCCTGGCCAGGGGTAGGCATAGAGGAAGTGCATCAGGTCCTGGCTGACCGTCACCAGCTGTCCCCTGTCGCGACAGAGAGCGTCGAGGAAATGCTGAAAAAGCATCGGGATATCTTCGATCCGTTCCCGGAGGGGCGGGATGGTGATCGACATGACGTTGAGGCGATAATAGAGATCCTGACGGAAAGTGCCTTTGCGGACCTTCTCCAGCAGGTTCTTATGGGTGGCGCAGATCAGCCGGACATCCACCGGGATCACCTTGAGACCGCCAATCCGGGTCATCCGTCTCTCCTGGATTACCCTGAGCAGGACCGCCTGTTGTTCGAGGGGCATGTCCCCGATCTCGTCGAGGAAGAGGGTTCCGCCTGCGGCCAGTTCGAATTTTCCGGGCTTGCCGCCTTTTCTGGCACCGGTGAAGGCACCGTCTTCATAGCCGAAGAGTTCGCTTCCCACCAGTTCCCGGGGAATCGCCCCACAGTTGAGGGGAATGAAAGGGGCCCCCTGCCGACAGCTCCGGTTGTGGATGGCCTGGGCGAAAATCTCCTTGCCGGTGCCGGACTCCCCCTGCAAAAGCACGTTTGAGGAACTCTGGGCGGAGAGTTTGGCGAGATCGACAGCCTCCTGCATTTCCCGGCTCTGACCGATGATGTTGCAGAACTGCAGTGAGGCGGTATACCCGCTGTAGCGGTGGACCATATGCTGCACCGCTTTGACCGGCCGCAGGGTGATAAAGCTGCCGGTCACCTCTTCCTGCTCATCGACGATCGGCTCGGCGGAGGCTAGGCACTGGCACGGGCCGTTGGCACTCTCCAGCAGGACTTCCGTTTCCGATTGGGATATCCCCTGATCAAGAGCGGCCCTGCGGTTGGTTTCGTCACGGGTGAGCAGTTGGTAGAGCTTGCGCCCAGTCAGCTCGTTGCGGCTCCTGGCGAAAATCTGCTGTGCCGCCGGGTTGAGCTCAGTGATCTTCCCCTCGCGATCGAGGATGAGCACCCCGTCGGAGACCATGTTGAAAAAACTGCTCAGTTTTTTGTTGGCGACAGCCAGTTGGTGGTTTTTTTTTCTGATCCGTAACTGGGCGACGATTGCCTTGGCTGCGGCAACGACCATCCCCAGGGTGTGGAGGTGGGCGCTTTCATGGGAACCGGACATGTCGAGAATGCCGATCAGCTGATCATCCGGGTCAAAGATCGGCGCTGCCGAACAGGTGAGGCAATGGTGTTTCTGACAGAAATGCTCGGCGCCGGAGACCTGGACCGGTTGCTGTTCTTCGAGCGCGGTGCCGATGGCGTTGGTGCCGGCGTCGGTTTCCCGCCAGCTTGCGCCAATGAAAAAGTTGCTCGTCATTGGGGTTTCGTCAGCCCCTTCGTCGGAGAGCATCTGCAGGATATAGCCCTCCTCGTTGGTGAGAACGACCACGAAACCGGTCCCCTTGACGATGGTGTACAGGTCTGCCATGAAGGGGCGGGCAACGGTGATCAGCTGTTCCCGCTGGCGCAGGCCCCGGGCAAGAGCCTCTCCCTGGAGGTAGGGATGCAGGCCGGTGTTGAAGGGATCAACGCCACCATCCTGACATCTTTGCCAGGAGCGGGAAATGATATCCCGGACGTCACTGTGGTCGCTGCGGCCTGTTTCGATGAAGGAGTGCCAGTGCTCGCTGAACGAGTGGTTTGGATCGAGATAGAGGGTCATCTGTACATGCCAGAGAGGTTTGTGGCTGGGTGTTGTCCAGGCGACACAGCTTCCAGGCCATCACAACCGGGTCAGCAGCCGATCAATCCTCCTACCTCGCGAGGGAAGGGCCGATTGGCTCCTGAGCAATTTTGCTGCACGTGCATCATATCCAGAGAGGTGACTGGGTCAACTAGATCCGTGATGGTGGAGTCAGGATACGAAAAACCAACCAGAACTGACTGCTGCATTGGGGGGAGCAGGTTAAAGGGGAGGAGTGCACTGGTCAGCCACTCAAACCGAAAACCTTTCCCAGCGGAGCAGGGTGGCGACCGCAATCCCGGTGATAAAGCCGACGGCCAGGTTGGCCGCCAGGGTGATGCCGACGATGAGTACCACGACAAAGAGCTCTTTGCGGGTCTGCATGTCGAGAATGGTCAGGGCAAGCTGGGCGCCGGCAAAGATCAGCAGCACCCCGAGCACCGCCAGCGGCAGCATGTTGACCAGCGGCATGATCTGTTGGGCGAAAAGCAGGGCAATGCCCAGAAAAAGCCCCCCGATAATCAGGTTCGAGCCCGCCGTGCGGGCCCCGAAGCGGTATCGTGAGGCGAGACCGCCGGCACCGTGACACATCGGCATGCCGCCAAACAGAAAACTGACCAGGCTGGCCAAGGCCATACTAAGGCACAACCCCCGATAGGTAACCCGCTGGCCACTGTCGGGGAAATATTGGGCTGACAGGTCGGCGTTGGCGATCACCGCGTTGCCGACTGTCATCGGCAGCTGAGGAATAACCAGCACCAGCAGGGCAAAGCTGAAATCATTCCAGGTAAGCTGGCCGTAGGGGAGGAGGGTGGGCAGGCTGATACCAGACTGCACCGTATTCCAGCCGGAGTGGCTACCAAAGAGTATGCCAATGACGATACCTGCACCTACCACCACCACCGCTGCCGGCAGTCGTCGGTTGTCCAGGAGCAGCAAAGTGGTGAGACCAAGGCCGACACCGAGCACGATGCCGATCGGCAGCTGAGCGACGGTCTGGACAACGAGATTCGGTTCGGCGCTCCCCTGGAGGAGCTGCAGGGATGATGTGCCGAGGATGAAGCGAACTCCCTGGGAAAGCAGGAGGATGCCGGTGGAGAGCTGGATACCGCGAATCACCGCTTTCGGGATAGCGCGCCCAATCACGTTGATCAGGCCGGTGGCACCCAAAAGGGTGAGCAGTAGAAAAATCCACAGGCAGGAGGCTTGAATCTGGGTGGCGGTGATGCCGGTGGCGATGGCATAGCCGCTGATCACCTTCATCGGCTCTACCGGGCAGGTAACCCTGAAGTAGGCCCCGGAAAAGAGATAGAACAGGCCAATAGAGAAAAAGACTCCCACCTGACTCAGGGCGTTGACCATGACCATCCCCACCGCCAGGGGCAGGAGGGTGCCAAGATCGCCAAGTGAACCGGCCAGCTCCATCCGGTTAAACTGGAAGGAACCGGTTGCGTTCCGCAAAGAACCAAGTCTCTTTTTACCTTGTTCCATGGCCGGCGCTGCCAAAAAAAATGCAGAGGGGGGATCTTGGCCTGCAGGTCAATATTATGTGCCGTTTTTCCCCTCAGAGCGGGTACTCTAGCAGATGCGGTCGGCCATGGCAATCTTGGCGGCAATGTTCTTGAAAACGGCGTATTATTCTTCGGGGTCCCTCACTCCTGGCTCTTTTCTGCTGAGCTGGTGTTCTCCGCTGGGCTGGGAGAGGGTGGGTAAAGGCCTCTTCGGTAACCCGAGCATGTGGAAGTTACCTGTCCGACAACTACACAAATAGAGCGGCAAGCCTATGAAACTTCATGTAAAAACCAAGATTTGGATTGAAAACGAGGACCAGGAACTGCTATTTGGCAAGGGCAAGACAGAGTTGATCGAACTGATCGAACAGGAAGGCTCCATTGCCAGAGCAGCCGAAAAGATCGGCATGAATTATAAAAAGGCCTGGTCGCATATCAAGATTCTCCAGAAAAACATTGCCGCCGAACTTGTCCTTCCACAAAAAGGAGGCGGGGGGAGCGGTGGAACCGTGCTGACGCCAACCGCCCTGCAGTTGGCCCGTAATTACCGCCGTTTGCAGGAAGATGTCGAGTCGTATGCCAATCAACGATTTAACGAACTCTTCCCCTCTGATATTCCCCCCACTTCGTAAAGATCCGGTTCACCCTTGACACGTTGTTCCACGGCAGAGAGCATGGAGAAAACCATATATGCAAATATTGCATATATCGGCTGACTGGTGTAGTCTGCATGCAATTTCCGCAAAGTCATCACCTTAACAGGAGGCGTCATGTCACCATTAGTCCTTAAAGATCCAGATTTGTTCCGCCAACACTGTTTCATCGATGGGGAGTGGGTCAGTGCGGCAGGGAAGGAGGTCATTGCCGTAACCAATCCGG
>JAZBOD010000131.1:0-2534 GCA_036350955.1 Desulforhopalus sp.
GTGCTTCAGCTTGAAGCTCGCGAGCAGAAGGCGCCCGTCCTTGGTTAGCGAATCGCTGCAGCGCGACAGCGAAGTCTTGCCCAGCACGTCAAAGATGAGATCGTAGGCCTTGCCGTTCTGAGTGAAGTCCTGCTTGGTGTAGTCGATGACATGACTGGCACCCAGCGATCTCACCAATTCCACGTTCGTGGCACTGCACACCCCCGTCACGTCTGCCCCGAAATGTTTGGCAAGCTGCACCGCCGCTGTGCCTACCCCTCCGGAAGCGCCATTGACGAGCACTTTTTCCCCACTCTGAAGTTTTCCTCTTCTGAAGAAATCCAATGCCGTTGTTCCGCCAAAAGATAGTGCGGCGGCTTCTTCGTAGGTCAGATTGGCTGGCTTTAATGCCATCGCCCCGTCTTCCGGCATGCATTTATACTCTGCATGACAACCCATGTCGGCATCGCTGAAGGCAAAAACTTGGTTTCCGACCTTGAATTTCCTTACATCTTTGCCGACCGCTTCAACTACCCCGGCCAGCTCTGTCCCGAGTATGGGTTGCTTTGGTCTTGTGACTCCAAATACCAACCGCATGATGAGCCCAAAGCCGGCTGGAACATTGAGACTTCGCACCCTCCAGTCCCCGGATGTTACCGTTGTCGCATGGATTTTTATCAGGACTTCATTGTCCTTGGGCGTGGGCTTTTCGACCTCCTTCAAATGAAGAACCTCGGGCGGCCCATATCTTTCATACACAATTGCTTTCATAGGTTATCGCCCTCGAAGGTGGCTTTACTCCGCAGTCTTCCGCGTTGTCCAACGGTAAGCTCAAAGGTTGCGCGGCAGTTTTCGCAAGCCTTTGAAGCGTCTTGTTATGTTAATCAATTGGATATAACTCGAAATCAACCAGATCTTTCCAATGCTCAAACCATTTGAGGAATAATTATATATCATTGGTTTCCATCAACTGAAAACATTTGTTATTCCCTTTATTAACCCAAGAGTTTAAGAATTGTAGACCTTCCGGGAACATCCGCCCTTTAGAGTGCTCTAATCAAATTCGACAAATTTACTACTAGCTAATTTTATTGCAACTTGTTAGCTTATGGTCAGTTTAGGTGCGGGTTTTTTCTTTGGCAAGCAGAGCGAAAATCGTTTTACCTATGCCCCAAACAAAGTGGGTTATGATTTTTTCTATTAAAAATTATAATAATTAAAATCATACACATAGAGATTTTCATCGACTCCGACTCTGCAGCAACATGACCGAGGGGTTTGTGGCTTTGCCGCGAACCCCTCTTTACCATGCACGGCTCCGGCGTTGCCGATGCCACAGTTCCCCCGGCTCGAGCACATGGAACAGTATCAGGGGCTCAAATTCAGCAATAGTCGCCGCGCAACCACTCTGCCTGACGATCCCCGTCTCGCCCGGCTCAACCACTGGGCCTGGGTTTTTGCCCAACTCGGCCTGGCACCCAGCCACTCCGGCGGGGCCTACGGTAACCAATCCTGCCGGACCGGGCCGGAATCCTTTCTCATCACCAGGGCGGGAATGCAGCCAGCCGAGGAGTTCCAGCCGGAAAATTACTGCCATGTCGTGAGTTTTAGCGAAGAGCAGAGTTGTTTTATCACTGAAGGGGTTCACCCTCCCTCCTCGGAGAGTTACCTCCACTACCGGCTCTACCAGGCTCTGCCGGCCATCACGGCGATTCTCCACGGCCATTGCCCACCGCTCAACGACTATGCCGGGCAGCTTGCCATTCCGGTCACCCCCTGCTTCCAGCCATACGGCACCAGGGAACTGGCAGAAGACGCCCTGGCCCTGGTGAAGGCGAGCGGCAGCCCTTTTTTTATTCTCTGTCAACACGGTTTTGTCGCCCTGGGCGAAGATATTGACAGCGCCGGCCATCTGGCCCTTGACTCCCTGGTCAGGTTAATTAGGATGCTGAAAGATTCGTCACCGTTCAGCAGCACCCCAGGAAAACTTTAACAGGAGGCCGATCATGAAAAAGTTCTTCTCCGTCCTGGCTGTCGCCCTGCTTATCGGGGGGAGCGCCCAGGCCCAGAACGTCCAGCAGGAAGCCGTGGAGAGCCTGACCACCGCCCAGCAGTTCGTCAGCGCCGGCAACTACAGAAAAGCAATCGAAGAGATCAACTACGCCCTGGCAAAGATCAATGAGCTGACCGCCGAAGAGCTGCTCAACTTTATCCCTGAACCGCCCGAAGGTTACACTCTGGTGAACAAACAGGCCCAAGGGGTAGGTGCGGCAGCGGCCATGGTCGGGAGTGCTGGTGCCACCGCCCAGTACAGCAACGAAGCAGGAGCAACCCTTGATTTGAACATCAGCATTGGTGGAATGACTGGTAAAATGGCCGGCCTGGCTGCCCTCGGCTCAATGTTTGCTGCGCTGGGCCAGGATGCCAGCGGCGGCCAGAGCCGCCAGGTCAGGGTGCAGGGATACACCGGCACCGAGACCTTTGATGCCGCTGGGAAAACCGGTAACCTGGCCTTCCAGGTCGGCGAACAGACCTCGGTGACCATTGAGGGAGCA
>JAZBOD010000132.1:0-8096 GCA_036350955.1 Desulforhopalus sp.
TCCTCTTAGGTTTTAGAGCAAAGCGATCTGCTGTCTGGTTTAGAATTTTTTTGCCGCGTCGCTGAGCCACTCCTGCACCGCCGGGTTGAACCAGCAGTCGAGGAAGGATTGGTTTTTCGCCTGGTGGTGCTGGTGATGTCTGTGAAGCAGAGGTTCAAACCGATTTGCTTTGATCTCGGCAAAAGCTGGCCGAAAGAAGAGCGCCAAGTCGGCAATCTTTTTCACAGAATAATCTTCCAGTTCTGCCTCGGGAACCAGTTTGTCGAGCAGACCGATCTCCTCTGCCGCGGAAACGGTGAGCAGTCCCCCGCTGTAAAGAAGGGTGGTTGCAGCCCGGTCGCCAACCAGTTGACGCAGCATCAGATCAGCAAGCAGGGGTACCGGCAGCCCTAGACGGATTTCATTGAGACCGACCATTTTATTCCCGCTGGCGGCGAAACGAAAATCACCGGTCAGGGCGAGGATAGTGCCGCCGGCAATAGCATGGCCGGCGATGGCGCAGGCGACCGGCAGAGGCAGGCGTAAAAGATCGAGGAGCATCTGCTCAAACTCTTCAAAAAACCGGGTCATCCCTGGGCGGTCGAGGGGCAGGAGGGCCGGCAGGTCAAAACCGATCGAGAAAAATTTTGCGCCTCCTGACAAAACTAGGCCCTGATACTGTTCACGGATCTCCGCCAGTGCCTGAGTGATCTGCCGGACAAATTCAGGATTGATCGCGTTGGTTACGCCGTTTTCCAGGCGAAGAACAGCCACATTGTCGCGGCTCTCAAGGGTAATCATCGTTAATCTCCTGTTACAGAAGAACCGCTCGAGCAGGTAAAACCTCCGGAAACGAGCTCTACCTCCTTCCCTGTCGCTTTGAGCGTAATGGCAGAGGTTTCTTTCCGCAAGCAAAAAGCTTGGAAAATCGGCATTCAGTTGCCCTGTCAGCCGGAGAGATCGCTGTTTCTCGGTTGTCTGGAAAGGGAGGAGTTGTCTGGGGGGCAGATTTGCGGTAGGGTTTTCCTGGAAAGGTTTGCCTCCGGTGTCGAAGGCTGGCCGGGCCCAGCGATGTGCTGTGGTTCCCGGTGAATCGGCCGGCGGCGTTCTGCTCGGGGGAACGAGTTTGCTGGACGGTTCACCAGGTATAAGGAGAGTTTTGGCAATGATCACCGGATATAAAATGCTGCTGGTCATGGTTGGCGGTGGTCTAGGTGCCGCCAGCCGCTACGGGGTCGGTCTGCTGACCGTAAGGGTTTTTGGCCCCCATTTCCCCTGGGGAACGCTGGTGGTCAACCTGATCGGCTGTTTTGCTATCGGAGTGCTCTTCGCCCTGGTCGACCGATACCGGTTGTTGACCCCCGACCTTCGTCTGCTCTTGATCACCGGGTATCTTGGTGCCCTGACCACCTTCTCGGCATTTTCCCTGGAGACCGTCAACGCCGGCCGGGCCGGTCTGATGTTCCAGTCGTTGGGCAATATTCTGATTAATAATATCGGGTGCTTAACCTTGACCTACCTTGGTTTGCGGCTGGGGGGGCTGCGGTGAGGGGGATCAGGTTGGGGTGACTTGACGATCAGCGGGGCCACGCAGTGGGAAATCAGCCGCGATTCCCTGTGTTTCGTCAAGGTCTGAGCCGGGGGAAAACACAGGCATCCTCCGGACACCAGCCGGAGGATGCCTTATTGCCGCCAGGGGTGGGCGGTGCGCAGGTTAGTACCTGAGAAATTCATTTCTGGTTTTTTAGAGAATGAATTTCGTGAAGGTACTTATCCCCTCTGCTGTGGGAGGGGATTATCGCCCTTGGGTTGCGGGCGCCAGCCCGCTTTAGGTGCACTCTTTTCAAAGGAGGTTGAGAAGAGCACGCCCGACCCGGTGAGCTACCCGGGGTACCTGTCGGCAATATAGTCTTTCAGGTAGCGGTTTTCGACATCTTTGGCCTTCAACTGGGCCTTGACCACATCGCCGATCGAGACCAGCCCTTTCAGTTCCTTGCCGTCAAGGATCGGGACATGGCGGATACGGTTTTCAGTCATGATCGCCTGAATATAGTCGACATCGTCCTCCTCGGTACCGACAATCAGATTGGTGGTCATGATCTTTTCGACGGTAACGGCCTTGATCGTGTCATAGTGGTTGAGAACCGCCATCAGGACGTCCCGGGCGGCGATGATCCCGAGGATTTCCTGCTTTTCGTCAACAACGAGGAGCGATCCGACCCGGTTTTTCGAGAAGGTCCACATCGCGTCAAAGATCGCCATATCCTTGGCGATGGTGATTACCTTACTCCCCTTGGCCTTGAGAATGTCTTTTACTTTCATGGCAATTACTCCGTATGAGGAACTCTTCCGAGGAGGCGCTCTCCGGGTTAGATGATGATCGGGTACAGGCCGATGGCGAAAACACTGATCGCCAGAGCGAGGGTGCCGGCGCCCGCCCAGGGTGAGCCAGCGGTGGTGAAACTCTCTTCGGCTTGGTGAAAGTACATGGCGATGATCAGCCGCAGGTAATACCACATTGAAAAGATGCTGCTTACCACAGCGAGAACCGCCAGGGCGATCTGGCCGGCGTTGATCGCGCTGGTAATGATATAAAACTTGCCCATGAAGCCGGCGGTGGGCGGAATGCCGGCCATCGAGAGGAGAAAGATGGTGATCGCCGCCGCTGAATAGGGTCGAACCCTGGCCAGACCGCGAAAATCGTCAAAGTTTGTTCGTTTTTCCCCCTCCCCACCGAGATAGGACAAGGCGGCAAAGATCCCCAGCGTGCCGGCAGCATAGGCGGCCAGGTAGTAGCCGATCACTGCCCCGGTGAAGCTTTCCGCACTGATCGCCACCAGGCCGATGAGCAGATAGCCGGTATGGACAATTCCGGAGGCGGCGAGCATCCGTTTCAGATTGTTCTGGCCGATGGCGATCAGGTTGCCGCCAAACATGGTAAAGACTGCCAGGTAAAACAAAAATTCCACCCAGCCCTGGTGCAGTTCGCCATGGATGACGAGGATGTTGGCGAAGAGGGTGAATACCGCCGCCTTGAGGGCGGTGGCCATGAATCCGGTGACCGGGACTGCTGCACCTTCATAGACGTCCATCACCCAGGCGTGAAAGGGAAAGGCGGCTATTTTGAAGAGCAGGGCGACAAAGATCAAAAATGCTCCGCCGAGGAGCAGCGGCGAACTGATGGTCCCGCCGGCGATGGCGGTGGAGAGTGCCGCAAAGCTGGTGGTCCCTGCCGCCCCGTAAATCAGTGCGGTGCCCATTGCAAAGAATCCTCCGGCAAAGGCGCCAAGCAGCATGTATTTGAGGATGGCCTCGGTGGCGGTAAGCCGGTTGCGGTCAAAACCGACCAGGACATAGATCGCCAGTGACATGATTTCCAGGGCGATAAAGGCGGTGATCATCTCCCCGGCCATGGTCAGCAGGATCATGCCGCAGGCGGCGAACATGATCAGCGCATAAAACTCGAGGATCCCGACACGGTTGACCTGGAAATAGCTATGGGAGCTCATTGCGGTGAAAAAACCGCAGGCAAAAATGATCAGGGCGGCAATCATGGTGAAGTTGTTAACCACCAGCATGCCGTTGAAGATCCTTTCAAAAACCAGGGTTTCCGGGCCACAGCCAGTGAGCAGCTGGAGCAAAAACGCCGCGGCGAAAAAGCCCATTGAAACAAAGGCCGCCCTCTCCAGCGGGGTCTTGTCGAAGGCGGAGAGGAGCATCAGGACAATGGCACCGGCGACAACGATGAGCAGCGGCAGTAAGGTCAGAAAATCATGCATGGTCGGTACCCTGGCTTAGTTCTGATGATTGAGGCGTGACGGGGTCGCTTGCGCCGTTGCGGCGGCCTTGCTCTGCCCGGAGCTCTGGAACTGCGCCACCTGCTGTTGCGCCGCCGGCTCGATCTTGCTGATAAAGGCCTGGGGGAAAATCCCCATGCCGATGATCAGCAGGATCACCGGCAGAAAGGCCAGGGCCTCAGTGGGCTTGAGGTCCTCAAAGCGGGCACTGCGCTCCCCTGCCTGTTCAAAGAAGACCCGTTGAAACATCCACAGCATATAGCAGACGCCGATCACCAGGGTTGTCCCGGTAAGGATGGCAATCGGCATACTGAATTTCACCGCGCCGAGGATGATCAGGAACTCACCGATAAAACCACTGGTCCCGGGCAAACCCACCGAAGCGAGCATGGCAATGGCGAAAAAGGTGGCAAAAATCGGCGCCTGATAGGCGATGCCGCCAAAGTCCTCGATACGTCTGGTCTGCGCCCGTTCCTCCATCAGGCCGACGAAAAGAAACAGGACGCCGGTACTGGTGGCATGGGCGGCGATCTGGAAGAGGCTGCCGGTGAGGGCCTGAACATTCATGCAGAACACCCCGACGGCGATGATTCCCATGTGCGAGGCGGAGGAGAAGGCGAGCAGCCGTTTGATATCCTGCTGGGCAATGGCGGCAAGACCGCAGTAGATCATTCCCGCCACTCCGGCGAGACTGAGGAGCATCGCCCAGCGGGCAAATTCCAGGTCAAAGACCGGGATAACAAAGCGGATGACCCCATAAACGCCGATCTTGGCCATGATTGCCGAGAGGACGAAGGTGGTCGAGGTCGGTGCTTCGGTATAGGCATCCGGCAACCAGGTGTGGAAAGGGAAGAGGGGAATCTTGATGGCAAAAGCCACCATGAACATGAAAAAGGCGATGGCGGTGAAACCGCCGCGCAGTTCCAGGGCGCTGAGATCGGCTATGGCAAAACTCCAGAAACCGAACTGGTCATGGTGGGTGACGCCGACGTAGATCAAGGCGGCGAGCATCAGCAGCGACCCGGCAATGGTATAGATGGTGATTTTCAGGGTGGCGGGGAGGCGCTGTTCGCCCCCGTAGATGCCGATCATGAAAAAGACCGGCAACAGCATCACCTCCCAGAAGATATAGAAGAGCACCAGATCAGTGGCGCAGATCGCCCCGATCATCGCACCCTGGACCAGGAGCAGATTGGCGTAGAAACCCTTCTCCCGGGTGGTGAACACCGAATATACAAGAGGAAAGAGCACCGCTCCCGCCATCAGTACCAGCAGGCTGATGCCGTCGACACCGAGGCTGTAACTGATCCCCAGAGCAGTGCTCCAGGGGCGGTGCTCGACGTGCTGCATCTCCCCCGTCGCGGCAAAGCCAATAAAGAGTTCGACGCCCATGGCCAGGACCACCAGGGCGATGCCCATTCCGATGCCGCGTGCCGCACCGCGGCCAACCGGGGCAAAGAGCAGCGCCAGTCCGCCGAGAATCGGCAGAAAGATCATAAATGACAGGGCATATTCAAACATGGGGCACCTATACCTAGTTGATCGATTGCGATAAGAACAGGCTCATCAGACTGAGGCCGATAACCATGTAGATTGCATAGACCCGCACATAGCCGACCTGCAGGGCCTTGAAGGCGTTGCCACCCCAGCGGTAGAGCCGGGCCGACAGCCGCACCGGCAGATCGACCACCTTGGGCTCGAAAATCCGGCTGATCACCCCACCAAAGGCTTTGTAGGGCTGAACAAAAACGGCGTTGTACACTTCGTCGACATAGAATTTATGGTAGCCGAAGCGGGCAAAGCCCTGGTATTCCGGTTCAGGTGCCCCTTCGTTGAACTTGCGGTAGGCGATGTAGATGCCGATGGCAAAGGCCGCTACCCCGGCAAAGATCGCCAGCAGTTCAACGCCGATGCCGACGTGGGGGTGGCTCTCGGTGAGGCTTGGCGCCAGCCAGTGGGACACCTGAAGATGGCCGCCAAAAATTCCGGGAAGGTTGAGAAAACCGACAAAGAAAGCGCCGACTGCGAGGATGATCAGCGGTACGGTCATCACCGCCGGAGCGTCCTGCGCCTGGTCATAGGCATGCTGGTCACGGGGTTGACCGTGAAAGACCACGAAGATCATCCGAAAGGTGTAGTAGGCGGTCAATCCGGCCACCACCACCCCGACGATCCAGATCCCGGTATGGCCTTTGGCCAGAGCCGAGAAGAGAATCTCGTCCTTGCTGAAAAAGCCGGAGAGCGGTGGGCAGCCGGCCAGGGCCAGGGCGCCGACCAGCATGGTCCAGTAGGTTTTCGGCATTTTCTTTTTCAGCCCACCCATCTTCCAGATGTCCTGCTGGTGATGCATGGCATAGATCACCGCCCCCGCGCCAAGAAAGAGCAGGGCTTTGAAAAAGGCGTGGGTGAAAACGTGGAAGATCCCGGCTGAATAGGCGGCGACCCCAACCCCGGCAAACATGTAGCCCAACTGGCTGACCGTCGAGTAGGCGAGGATCTTTTTGATGTCTCTCTGGAACAGGCCGAAGATTGCAGCGAGCAGGGCGGTAAGGATACCCACCCAGGCGACGACCGAGCCGGCTATCGGGAACTGGACGTAGAGAAAACTGAAGCGGGCGACCATGTAGACACCGGCGGTGACCATGGTGGCGGCATGGATCAGCGCGGAGACCGGAGTGGGGCCGGCCATCGCGTCGGGAAGCCAGACGTAGAGGGGAATCTGTGCCGATTTGCCGCAGGCGCCGAGAAAGAGCAGCAGGCAGACGGCGATCCCCACTGCCGGGGCAAGGCCGGAGGCGTTGGCCTGCAGGGAGAGGTAGTCAAAACCACCCGCGCCGATTGCCCAGAACAGCAGGGAGACTCCGAGAACAAAACCCAGGTCGCCGATCCGGTTGACGATAAAGGCCTTGTTGCCGGCCAGGACGTTGTCGCGATCTTTGCTGTAAAAGCTGATCAGCAGGTAGGAGCAGAGCCCGACCCCTTCCCAGCCGACAAACATCACCACCGGACCATTGCCGAGAACGAGGATGAGCATGGCCCCGAGAAAGAGGTTGAGGTAGGAGAAGAACTTGCCGAAATTGTCGTCACCGGCCATATAGCCGATGGAGTAGATATGGATCAGTGAGCCGATGAACGTGACAAAGAGCAGCATCAGCGAACTGAGCGGGTCGGCGAGAAAACCCATGTCCACCTGGAGATCACCGACAGCAAACCAGGTAAAGGGGATATGGCTGAGAAAGCGCTCTTCAGCGGGCATTCCCTTGAGGTGGACGAAGACCACCAGGGCGAAAAACAGTGACAGCAGCGGGCCGATGCAGCCGAGGGTAGCGTAGAGGCTCTCCGGCAGCTTCCTGCTCCGGCAGGTGAACATGTGCAGCAGGCCGGTGAGCAAGGCTCCGGCGAGGGGGAACAACGGGATCAGGCTGATATAGGCGGCGGTAGTTTCCATTGGATCACCCTCGCAATAAACTGAAGACATTGGTATCCAGTTTGCTCTTGTGTTTGTGCAGCAGAATAACCACCGCCAGGGCCAGAGCGGCTTCGGCGGCGGCGACTGCCATCACCATCATCGCCAGGACATGGCCGTCCATGCTTTCGTGCAGCCTGGAGAAGGCCAGGAAGGCCAGGTTGGCGGCGTTGAGCATCAGTTCGATGGACATGAATACGGTGAAAACGTTCCGTCGTGAGACAACCCCGAGGATTCCCAGGCAGAAGAGAATGATGCTGAGAATGAGATAATCCTGAATCACTTGCCGGACCTCCTCTTCCCTGCCAGAACCACCGCCCCGACCAGCGAGACGAGCAGGAGTAATGAGACGATTTCAAAAGGGAGCAGCCAGTCCTGGAAAAGAACCAGACCGACCTCTTTAACCCCGCCAAAGCCGCTGCCGACGATGGTCGCTTCGCTGCCAGGCAGAGTTTTCACCACCTTGATCAGCAGGGAGGCGACCGGGATGAGGAGGACAATCCCTCCGAGAAGGTAGAGATTGCGGCCCTTCTCTTCTGGCAGGTCGCTGTTCTGGATGTTGAGAAACATGATGATAAAGAGGATCAGCGACATGATCGCTCCGGCATAGACGATCAACTGGAGGACAAAGATCAGTCTGGCCGAGAGCAGGGCATAGAGCCCGGCCAGGGAGATCATCGTCACCACCAGGCTCATCGCCCCGTTCATCGGGTGGCGAAAGAGGATCAGGCCAATCGCCCCCAAAACCGCGAGCAGCGCAAACGCGATAAACAACCACTCGGCAAACATCTTATGCCCCTCCCTTCTGGTAGTCATCTTCGGGAAAAGCCCCGGGAGTCGCCTGCAAGTCGGCA
>JAZBOD010000133.1:0-5398 GCA_036350955.1 Desulforhopalus sp.
ACCGCCGGGGCCTTCACCTCGGCGGTGCCGGTGAGGATTATTTCGCCACGTTGATTCACCCCGAGACAGTCGAAAAGGACATGCTCTCTGCCAGGCTTTTTCTCCTTGACGGTAACCGTCACCGTCAGGGTGTCCTGGATTTCGACACCGCCATGAAACTCCAGGTTCTGGGACTTGTACACCGTTCCAGGTCCGGGCAATTCGTTGCCAAGGAGGCTGGAGATCAGCGCTCCGCCCCACATCGAGTGGCCGCTCACCGTCTGTTTTTCGAGGAGCAGCATGGCGTACTCTTCGCTCAGATGGGTAGGATTCATATCACCGCTCAGCACGGCAAACATGTCTACATCGCGCCTGGTAAGGGTTTTTTTTAAACTCGCCGAGTCGCCGATATTGATTTCGGCAAAGGTTTTATTGGTGAGCATTGCCTTTCCTCGTGATTATTATGGCAGAATATCGTCCCGCCCGGCTGGGAAGAACGCCCGATAATCCCTCTACGGTTGTGCTTTTTCCTATGTTTCACAAGGCATTTTCGCCTGAACAGGGGCGCAACTGGGCCGGATACAGCTAACCGAGACTCCATTGCGAGAGTATTAATCTTAGGATATTTGATTGTTAACCCGTATTGTCGGGCCAGCCGGCAACAAACAGAAAAGCTTGCCTAATTGACAATAAGGCGCTAGCCTGAACCTGATTGAACAGACTCAACATAGCAGGAGAACCTGCTATCTTTCCCCGCCGAGACCGTGCTTTGACGGCAGGAAAAAAGAGCTGATTTTCTCCTGCGCAAAACCTAGGAAAAGAGATGGGCAACTGTATGCGGGATGATAATAACCTCATCTGGATCGACCTGGAAATGACCGGGCTCAATCCGGAGACGGAACAGATTCTCGAACTGGCGACAGTTGTAACCAATTCAGAGTTGGAGATTATCGCCGTTGGTCCGGAGATTGCCGTCCACCATCCGGAGGAAATCCTCGCCGCAATGGATCCATGGAATGCCGAACACCATCACCAGTCGGGGTTGATCGAACGGGTCAGGCGGAGCACCTACACCTACCGCCAGGCGGAACTGGAGACCCTGGCCTTTATCCGTCCCTTGGTGGGCCGACGCAAGAGTCCGATGTGCGGCAACTCCATCTGGCATGACCGGCGGTTTCTCGCCCATTTCATGCCGGAGCTGGAAGACTATTTCCTCCACCGCAATATCGACGTCAGCACCCTCAAAGAACTGGCAAGACGCTGGGCTCCAGAACTCGTCAATGGTTTTATCAAAAAAAACAAACACCTGGCGATGGACGACATTCGCGAATCAATCGCCGAACTCAAACATTACGGCGAGTGTTTCATCAAAAGATAGCTGCCGGCCAGGCCGATGACCTGCGGCGGCCTGACCGCCCGCCTTCCCCACCCTGGCAAGAGACTGGATGAGCGCTGGCCGGTGCTCATCCAGACCCGATTCCGTCGGCCGACAATGCCTCCCCAAAGATATTCTTCTCGCTTCCGGAAAAGTACTTGACGGACTGCCGGATCGTGCACGAATATATTGATATTGCAAAAGTAACCAATGCCACACGCCGCAAACATTCAACAAGGAACTTTTCTCACGATGCCGGCCAAACCTGCTACCGATCTGCTGGGCATTGATAAAGAAGTGGTCATTCTGCTGAGTGACATGATCGGCTATTCCCACTTGATTTCCGACATGAGGCCGGTCGAGATCAGGGATTTCATGCTCCACTATCACTCAAACCTGAAAAGGATAGTCGAGTCGGTGTGCGGTCCAGAGCAGCGAATCGAATCATCGGCGGGGGATGGCTCCCTGGCTCTTTTTGAAAGAAAGACCGGGCAGGGAAAGGACCAGATCTGTGGTCAGGCCCTCAACGTCGCCCTGGAAATGGTCTATGCCATGGAACGGGGCGACATCCCGGCTACGCGGATCGGTCTCTTCACCGGGCAGATCATTGAAGCAATCCTCGATGGCAAAACCATGCGCTTTGGCGCAAGCTTTTCCGTGGCCAGTCGTCTGGAAGAACTCTGCGGATATTTCGGCACCAGGATTCTCATGGACCGCGAAGTCGCGTTCTGGCAGACCGAGCACGCCCAGTACCTGACCAGCATCGGCAAGGTCACCCCAAAGAATTTCCACCACCCGGTGCACATCTTTTCCATCTACCGCCCGGGGATCCATCACTGTCCTGCTGATCTCGCCAAAGAGAAACTGCAGAGCTTCATCGAGATGAAAAATAATGCCGTCGACGTTTTTTGCGGCAATCTCCTCCAGGGCATTCTCCCGGACTTTCCCCTGGCCCGACAGCGGCTGCTTGCCGCTCAGGAGATCTTTATCGAGATGACCGGCCAAAGAGATCTGGCAACGGAACGGCTCCTCGAGTATATCGGCAACTATCCCCAGCCGGAAAACGATTTCACCAGTATCGGCATGAAAATAGGCGAAAGTACCGGTCCGAATCTCGGAGTTCGCCTGCTCAACCTCTCCAGCGGTTTGTTCAAGGCTATGGATGCTGAATTTTACCAGACCCTGGTAATGAATACCGAGTGGGAAAGATTGTTCAAACTGACCTGGCGGAAAAAGGACGAACGGATCATCGCCTGTCACGATCGTCCCGACGGGGTATATTTTATCGACCAGGGCAGTGTCGATGTGCTTGATGAACAGGGGCAGCATCTCAATACCCTGGGTGCCGGCGATGTGTTTGGCGAGATGGCCTATTTTACCAAACCAGGCCGACGCAGCGCCAGCGTTATCGCCCGGAGCGATCTGGTTCTGCGCCAGATTTCCGGCGATGATCTGAAAAATCTCCCGACTATTAAAAAAATTTTTCGTAAAATCGCCCAAAAACGCAAGCGAACTAATCAGCAGACTGCCGAGTAGCCAAGCCATATGGAGATCTTTATCGCAAGGCAGCCAATCTTTACCGTCCATAAGCGGCTCTTCGCCTACGAACTCCTCTACCGGGGGACGAAAACCGCCACCCTCGGCAACACCAGCGGCAACAAGGCCACTACTGGGGTGCTGTCCAGTGCCTTTCTTACTGAAGGCATAGAAAAGATCAGCGGCGCAAAACCCTGCTTTATCAATTTTACCCGGGAACTGCTGCTGCAGAACCTGCCAGCCTCCTTCTCAAGTAAACATCTGGTGGTCGAGGTACTCGAGGATATCCCCCCGACCCCAGACGTCGTCGATGCCTGCCGCCTGCTTCGCCGAGACGGCTACACCATTGCTCTCGATGATTTCACCTACGACCCAAGCCTTGAGCCATTGATCGGGGTGGCTGATATCATCAAGTTTGATTTTCGCCTGACCCCGGCCAACACCCTGCACCGGACTCTGCACCGGCTTTCCCGCCACAAGTTAAAATATCTCGCCGAAAAGGTCGAAACCCATGAGGAGTTCATCCAGGCAAGCCGGCTCGGGTTTCACTACTTTCAAGGCTATTTTTTCAGTCGCCCGGAGAGAGTCCGGATTCACGAGATCGACTCAGGTAAGGCCAGCCTTGTCACCCTGCTGGCCGAGGTCAGCCAAAAACGCACCACTTTGAAAAGGCTAGAAAAAATCATCCAAAGTGATGTCGGACTGACCTATAAGCTGTTACGTTATATTAACTCTTCCTACTTTTACCGGCTCAATAAAATCGAGTCAGTCGCCCACGCCATGGCCTACCTCGGGGGAAATGAGCTGCGCCGATTTATCATCTTAGTGATACTCTCGGAACTGATTACCGATAAACCGGGAGAGTTGATGCGCCTGGCGCTGGTACGAGCGAAGATGGCCGAACTGCTTGCTGAGAAAACAGCTCTGGCGAAAAACGCCGATGAAATTTTTCTGCTTGGCCTGTTTTCCCTGCTCGATGCGATGCTCGACAGCAGTATGGAGTATATCTGCAAACAATTGTCGCTCCAGGACCACCTGCACCATGCCCTGGTCAGCCAAAGTGGTCCTTTCGCACCATTTCTCCAGGTGGTGACGGCCTATGAAAAACGAGCTAAGGAGAAGTGTCTGGCCGGTCTGAAGAGCCTTGCGCTCTCCACCGAAGGACTTCACCAGCACTATCTCGAGGCGATTGCCTTTTCCTCGTCGATCTTCGACTAAAGCGGGCTGACGCCCGCACTAAAAGGGCAATAATCCCCTCCCACAGCAGAGGGGATAAGTACCTTCACGAAATTCATTTTGAAAAAACCAGAAATGAATTTCTCAGGTACTAAAGCGGGCTGACGCCCGCACTAAAAGGGCAATAATCCCCTCCCACAGCAGAGGGGAATACGTACCTTCATTTTTCAACTCTGATCAACACTATGAACTCTACCCTCCTCTTCTCCCCATACCGAATTAAGGGACTGACCTGTAAAAACCGTATCGCCATGGCGCCGATGTGCCAGTATTCGGCCAAACAGGACGGTCTCCCCCAGGAGTGGCATCGCCTGCACTATGCAACCCGAGCGGTTGGCCAGGTCGGGCTGATGATTATCGAGGCAACCGCAGTCGAGCCAAGGGGAAGGATTTCCGACAAAGACCTCGGCCTGTGGAGTGAGAGAGCAATCGAACCCTTTGCGGCAATGCTACAGACAGTCAAGGCTCAGCAGTGCAGGGTCGGGATTCAGATCGCCCATGCTGGGCGGAAAGCATCCATTGACAAAGAGCCGACTGTCGCACCCAGTGCCATCAGGTTCAGCGACCAGTTACCGCTCCCCGTCGAACTGACGCTGACGGAGATTAAAAAGATTGTCTCCGCCTTTGCCGCTGCAGTCCGCCGGGCGGTCCAGGCCGGAGCCGATTTTATCGAAATCCATGCCGCCCACGGTTACCTGATCAACCAGTTCCTCTCTCCCTTGACCAACCACCGGCGGGATGCCTACGGCACCGACCGTTCGCTGTTTCTTCAAGAAATCCTTGAAGCAGCAGCACAGTTCGTCCCCAAAGAAATGCCTGTATTTGTAAGGGTTTCCGCTGAGGAGTATCGTGAAGGAGGCAACCACCCCGAGGACCTCTGCCGCCTGCTTGAACGGGTCCGCAATTTGATTGATGTAGTCCATGTCAGTTCGGGCGGAGTGGTCGCCGAGGCGGTGGTCGAGATGTTCCCAGGTTACCAGCTCGCTTTTGCCGAAACCATGAGGAAGACCCTCAATATTGAGGTGATGGCGGTGGGGATGCTCGACTCCCCCGAACTTGCCGAACAGACCCTGCAAACCGGCCGCGCCGATCTGATCGCCCTTGGTCGGGAGCTACTGCGCAACCCCTACTGGCCACTCCACGCTGCCCGTAGCCTCAATGAGGAAATCGACTGGCCTATTGCCTATGAACGCGCCAAAATCAAATAACCCCACCCTTGAACGTTCGGCGCTGTTTGTCGCCACCCTTACCTCTTTTATCGGGCCGTTCATG
>JAZBOD010000134.1:0-4056 GCA_036350955.1 Desulforhopalus sp.
CTGCTCCATGACACGGGAGGATATCACCCCGAATGTCCAGAGCGGTTGAAGGTGACCATGCAGTGGCTTGCGGGATCGGGAATGCTCGATAAACTCACGGCGATCCTCGCAGAAAAAGCCGCGCAGCACTGGATTGAGTCGGTACACCATGTCCGCTACATCATGCGTTTTGAAGAAGTCTGCTCTTTTGGACTGAATGAATTTGATCACCCGGACAATGCGATCTGCCCGGACAGCTATGAAATCGCTTATCTGGCAGTCGGCGCGGTGCTGAAAGCCATCGATGCGGTGATGAACGGTGAGGTTGACAATGCTTTCTGTGCTGTCCGACCACCAGGTCACCACGCCGAAGTTGACCGGCCGATGGGATTCTGCTATTTCAACAACATCGCCATCGGCGCACGCTACCTCCAGGAAAAATATGGTTTAAAGAAGGTGGCGATAATCGACTTTGACGTCCACCACGGTAACGGAACGCAGCATATCTTTGATCAGGACCCAAGTGTCCTCTACTACTCGATTCATGAACACCCCTCCTTCGCCTATCCCGGAACCGGCCGTGAGTTTGAGGTGGGGGTTGGCCCGGGTAACGGTTTTACCGTCAACTCACCGGTGCTGCCTGGACGTGGCGATGACGATTACCGGCGGATGATCATGGGGGATTTGGTTCCGGCGGTGAAAAAGTTTGAACCGGAATTTATTCTTGTCTCGGCCGGTTTTGATGCTCATGTCAGCGATATGATGTCCGGGGTGAATCTCTCCACAGACGGCTATGACTTTATCAGTGAAGTGATTGTCAACCTAGCTGATCGCTGCTGCGGGGGCAAGGTCGTTTCCGTACTGGAAGGCGGCTATAATCTTGATGTTTTACCGATATTAATTGAAAATCACTTGAAAATTCTGGCCGGGATGCGTTGACTGGCCGTCCCGTACGGGGTGCGCATCTGCAGGGTAACCATATTGAGGGGTGAGGAGGGAATATGTTTGTACAAGACAGGATGTGTAAAGAGTTGATTACTGCCGGTCCGGAGATGTCTATCGCCCAGGCGAAAAAATTGATGACGGAGAAAAATATCCGCCACCTGCCGGTCACTGACGGTGCCGGGAAATTGCTGGGGATTGTCAGTGATCGGGATGTTCGCGATGCGATGCCTTCAACGCTGTTGAAGAAAACCGATTACCAGATAACTCTCGCCAAGATCGGCGACCATCCGATCGGCGATATCATGACCAAAACCCCCTTGACCATCCGCGCCTACTACACCATTCAGGATAGCCTCTTGGTGATGCAGAGTAAAAAGGTTGGCGCCCTGCCGGTGATCGACGACGAGGGGATACTCAAAGGAATCCTCTCTACCCGCGACCTCCTCCGGGCGTTTGTCAGTGTGATGAATATTGACGAACCTGGCACTTTGCTTTGTATTGTGGTCAAAGACCAGAAGGGACAGATGAAAAAGATCGTCGATATTATCGCCGAAGAGAATATCTCCCTGGGCAGTGTTCTGGTGGCCAGGCACTGGGACAGTAATAAGCGGGCTATTTTCCCTTACCTGTTGACCAATAATGTCATTGGGGTAAAGAAAAAACTTTTAGCTATCGGTTTTGAACTGATCGACCCGATGCAGTGGCATCTCGATCAGTTGCCGAAAAAGGAGTGTTGATTACCAGAGAATTCCTTGCGACCTGAAGAGAGCACTCTCCAACCTCCTGGTGTCACTGAGGCTGCGGTCAGTTTTTCTGTGCCAGGGTGCTCCCGCCCTCCCGCGCCAGCTCCTCCGGGGTCATGGTCCAGAAGGGGGTCCCGTCACTGGTCAGACGGACTTTGATTTCCGAATTGTCACCCCATTTAATCTTGGCGGCGATAAACACCTCCTGGCTGTCAACAATTGCCCAGCTGCCACTCACCTTAACTTTGTCGCCTTTACGTAAGCCGGTCTCTTTGGCGCTGGCATACTGGGCCGGACAGAGATGGATGAGGATATCGTCGCCACCGTCGTTCACCAGTAAGGCAGTGCCGGGGTCCATTCCTGGGAGGGGAGTAACAGTTTTAAAGCCTTTTATCAATCCCTTAAAGGTATCACGGTCCTTGAAGTTGTAGAGTTGATTGTAGGGTGATTCCTTGCCCCATCCTGCATAGCCGACAGGATCTGCCGCGATCAGGGGAGTTGTGCTCATCAGGAAGAATGCTATAAAGAGAACGAGTATGGTGGCAGAAGTAAACTGTTTTTTGGCAGACATGGTCCTTTCCCCGCAAAAAATGGCCCAAAAGTGACAGCGTCTGGAGGCTTTCCGTCTTATCCAGCGCGCACCGCTTCAATCCTTCTGATAATCATTTTTGTCTGCTCTGGGAAAAAAAATCTTCCAAAAAACATTTGCGCCAGCCTTCAGTCTGGCGGAGTCCAGCAGGGAGAAGAGCAGCTGAACCGTGCATGGTCTTGATCAGCATCTGCAGTTCTGCTGAGTTGCCGAGCAAGACCGGAGCGAGGCCCAGCATGCCGCATTTCAGGTCGATCAGTTTGTGCAGGTTGAGCAGGGCTGCCTTTTCGGTTTTGTTCAGCCGAACGGCATCTGGGGCCTTCGGCAGGCGATCCTCCGGCTGTTCGAGGGTGGTGGTGACGATTGCCAGAACAGTTTGTCCGTATCTTGACAAGGCGTTTTTTGACAGGCCGCAGTGATTTTCCAACTCTTCCATGGTGGCCGGTCTGTTTTTGGCTATGTTGACGAGAATGGGATCTTTGAGGATATGCCCACGGGGGCGGTCAAGCTTGCGAGCCATACCTTCGCGCCAGAGCGTCAGATTGCGGAGGATCGCCATACTCCGGCGGTTAAGCGAACTGGTGCCGCGAATTCTCAGGTAGCGCAGTGCATCGACGGTGCCGTTATAACTGGCCGGATTGTTCAGTAGGTTGAGTTCTTCCTGAAGCCAGGAACGGATCTTTGGCCCAATAATCCTTGACAGGAGCAGAACCCGGACAGCCCCGAGGTAGCGGACATCATCCTGGGCGTAGGCCAGCTGTGCCGGACTTAACGGGCGGTGCAGCCAGTCGGTCCTGGTCTCTTCCTTGCTTAATTCGATGTCAAGGAGTTCTTTGACCAAGTGGCTGAGGGAGAGGGTCGAGGGGAGTTGCGCAAAGCCGGCGGCCAGGCGGGTGTCGAAAATGTTCTGTGGGGCGGCTCCGGTTGCCTGGTGGAGGATCGCCAGATCCTGGGGGGCATCATGGAAGATTTTGATCACCCGCCGGTCGCTGAGCAGTTCTCCCAAGGGGCTCAGGTCCTTGAGTGCCAGGGGATCAACCAGGTAGCACTGTTCGTCGGAGAGGGCAATCTGGATCAGGCCGAGGCGGGGGAAATAGGTGCGCTCCCAGAAAAATTCGGTATCCATGGCGATGGCTTCTTTTTCCAGAGCCTGTTCGATGAGATTTTCCAGATCGGCCGGGTGTTGAATGAGGATATCTTCAGCGTGCATACTTTTTGTCGGCTATGGGTTGAAATTGGCGGGCGATGCTTATGGCCGGGTAATCAGCGGCTGCTCCAGCCGCATGCTAAAGAGACCCAAAAGAGCAACAAAAAACAAGAAATATTCTTCTTTTAGATGGTTATTTCCAGCATTTTCTGTGTATTCTCCTTAAGAAAAGATCCACGGGGTTTTTTCCGTGCCGGCTATAACCGGGTTGATCGCGGCAGAGGAGCAAGCAGGAGTATTTCTCACCGGCGCAAGACACAGACGGCAACCGGCGTCCGGGCCAGGAATGGCCTGTCTGCCGGCCTCTTTAGCCTGACGAGTTGCCGCAGGGTGCGTCTACGCACCACTTTGACGCTTGGGCTTAGTGGGTAGTGCGCGGTGCGCAGCCTGCGATGAGCTGGTGATTAAAGCACCGCAACTGGCGGGAAGAGCAGGCAGGCTGGGCAAGAGGATTTTTACATAACCACGGGGAAGATCTGTGATGGGCTACTATATCCTGAAACGTTGCCTGCTGATGGTGCCGACCCTGTTTGGGGTGATGGTGATCACCTTCATCGTCACCCAGTTCGTCCCGGGCGGGCCGGTGGAAAAAA
>JAZBOD010000135.1:0-2610 GCA_036350955.1 Desulforhopalus sp.
ACTCCCTCAGGGTCTTTTCATCTTCAACTATAAGAATTTTTTCATTCATTTGCTTTATTCGTCGGCAAACTGATTTTGAAGGTTGCGCCCATACCTTTCTGACTCTCCACAGCAATCCTTCCGTTATGATCTTTGATGATACCATAGCACAGACTCAAGCCCAAACCCGTTCCTTTACCGAACGGTTTGGTGGTGAAAAAAGGATCGAAAATGCGGTTTATCACCTCCTCATCAATACCACAACCGCTGTCGGTGAAACGCAGTACAACCCAGGGAGGGCGGTGCGCCACTGATATCTCCAACCTTCCCCCATCAGGCATGGCGTCAATGGCATTGAGCACCAGATTGAGAAAGACCTGCTGGATTTGATCAGCATTGACTTCCAAAAGAGGAATGGGTGCCGCCTCGGTTACGAAGTCGATTATTCGCGAACGCTTGTCGTATTTCACCAGATTGAGGGTCTGCATCAACAGTTGGAAAATGTCGGTAAAGGTTTTCTCCGCCCCGGAAATTCTCGCGAAATCCCCGAGACTTCGCACGATCTTGGCGATGCGTGCCAGGTGATCGTTGATGGTTTGCAACGATTCATGGGTAAAGCGCAATTCTTCCGGGCTATGCAGATCGATCGACTGCAGCTCCTGCACCAGGGAAGAAATGGAGGCGAGGGGATTGCCGATTTCATGGGAGATGCCGGCAGTGAATTGACCCAGGCTGGCGAGTTTCGAAGTTTGCAGCAGCGACTCCTCCATTTTTCGTTTTTCGGTTATATTCTCGAGGATGGCGACAAGACTACCCGACAGGTCCTTAAATGGACTGACATTGAGTTTGATGATCTGCCCGGAGGACGATTCGGCAACCATCTCCTTTTGTTTGTCGGGAATCCAGGCGGAAGCCTGCACCCATGGTAACAAGTGTTTAATCGGCTGATTGATCGCCATTGCCCGATTAACTCCGGTTATCTGTTCCATCTCCCGGTTCCAGTACTTGACGGCCAGCCCGGCATCAATGGTAACGATCCCCAACGGCGCGCTTTCGATGACGTTTTCGCTGAACTCCTTGAGGTAAGCGAGATGTCGATTGGCATCGGCCAGCTCGTGTCGGGACAGACGCAAACTGCTGGTCATCTGCTTGACCGAGGTGGAGAGCTCCCCCCGTTCTTCTTCGGTGAGGGTGGCCTTGTCTTCGAAAATGATGGTCGAGATCGACGACCCGAGCACTCCGGCAAGCACCCTTTCCGCCTCGTTGCGCAGGTGGATCAGATCCTCCTGGGTTATCTCCCGACGATCAATGGATTCCCTGACGAAAAAACGACTGACAATGCTCAGGGCCTCGCTTTTCCCGACGTATTGCTCGAGGATGTTTTCGATTTGGGAAATGGTATAGACACTCCGCCTGAAGACCAGATTGGCATCGTAGGATTCGACAAATAACAACCCCCGGCGCTCCTCAACTTCGTTCTGCGAGGAAAACAGCGACACCCCAACATAGGCGGACAAATTGAACAGCAATTGCCAGAAAAGGCAGTGGGTCCACTTGTCCAACCCGGTCAACCCAAACAGCGCATGGGGGTTAAGGAGATCATGGGTCAGCAGGGTTCCCCAAAAACCCTGCGGCGAAAAAACGTCGGCCCTGATCAAGGCCGGCATCAGCAGGGTATAGAACCACACCAGAAATCCGGCGGCAATCCCAGCCATCGCTCCCTTGCGATTACCTCTTTTCCAATACAAACCAAGGATGAGTGACGGTGCGAAGATGGTGACCGCCTCAAATGATTTCAGCCCGATTTCCACCAAGGAGTAGAACTGGCCGATTGACAAGGCGAAAAAATACCCGAGAAAAACGCATCCGAGGATGAGCAGTCGTTTAATGTTGAGTATCACAAGCGGAAAGTCATGTATGTACTTGAAACGCAGGAGGGTAGGCATGACCAGGCTGTTCATCATCATAGTGCTCAGGGCCAGAGATTCGACGATGACCATCCCGGTTGCCGCCGATAACCCACCGATGAAAACCAGCAGCGCCAAGGCAGAGCTGCCTTGGCTCAGGGGGATGCTGAGGACAAAGCTATCCGCCTCCAGTTGGGAATTGCCGAGCAAGATGCCGCCAAAGGCGATGGGGAGAACAAAGATGTTTATCAGCAACATATAGAGAGGAAACAGCCACATTGCCTTGGCAATATGGGACGGTTCGCAATTTTCCACCACCGCCATGTGGAATTGCCGTGGCAAAAACAGAATGGCCATCATCGACAGGAAGAGCAGAGAAGCCCACTCCTGGTAACTGACGGCGGCGCCATCGCCGATGGACAACAGGTGCCGGTAAGCCGAGCTGTCGATGCGAGCAAAGATGTCGGTGAATCCGTCGAAGAGGCCATAGGTGACAAAAATACCCACCGCCAAAAAGGCAACCAGTTTGACCAGGGATTCAAAAGCGATGGCCAGAACCAATCCGCTGTGTCGCTCGGAAGAATCAAGACGTCTCGCCCCAAAAATCATGGCAAAAACGCCGAGTACCATGGCAATCACCCACCCGGAGGCAATGGTCCCGCTTGATTTGCCGGCCATGATGGTGAAGGTGCTCATGATCGCCTTCATCTGCAGTCCAAGATAG
>JAZBOD010000136.1:0-4949 GCA_036350955.1 Desulforhopalus sp.
CTCCCCATAGAGAAGTCGGCGGCTGTTTTCGGCTGAACCTCAATAATGCCGAAGAGATGGCGAGCGGTACTGTCATACTCTGGATAATCCGGCTGGTCGGCGGCCCGTTAGCTATTGCACAAGCGATCAGGGTGCATTTTAGAGAAACTGGTTCCCGGATCACATTGCTGCAGGGGGGAGATCCGGGCCATAAAACCTTAGGCAAAGTAGCCCGAAAAGAACTCCTGAAATATTCTCCTTGAGCAGCTCGCTTATTACCCCAATGCATGCCCGGCACCTTCGTTGCCTGCGGCGATGATGGGATGCGTATTCCTGTGTCAATAATAGAATGTAACCTGTTTGCTTGAGTTGCCATAGGGCGCGTGCAGGTACACGCCATTATGGGCTGTTCCGGTACCGCTGTCTATCGAACCGATGCCAGGCCTGAAGACAAAGCCATTACTTTCCGAGACTCGTCTTGAGGTATTGCGGACATAGGTGGTGTACCCATTCGAGAAAACGACCTTGATCTCCTTGCCAAAGGACGGGCCGGTCCGGGGAATCCGCCAGGCCTGCCGACCACCGTTACGGACCCCGTAGCTGGAGTAGGTCGACTTGTTTTTGTAGCCGTCCTCAGTTGTTGGCGCAGTTGTTGGCGCAGGTGCTGGCGCAGATGCTGGGGCAGGTGCTGGCGCAGGTGCTGGGGCAGGTGTTGAGGCCTCTTCTGGAGCCGAATTGGTCTGGGCGACAACCTCCTTGTCATCATCACCTGAGCCGGTGATTGAATCGACCATATCATCCCATTCGCCGCAGCTACTGAGTAATATGGTGGTGAGGAGTATCAGCAGAATTGTCGTCAATTGTTTCATGGGGCCATCCTGGTTGAGTAATATGGTATACTGAAAAGACCAAGCCTCTGATTCTAAAATTATACTGGCGTTTATCATAATGAGAATATTTGGGCAATAATTTTCGGATATTCTGTGTCGCTTTACCTCTATTCTCGGAAATTTGCTCACCGGGAGCCGTCATTTGCCGTGTATAGAGATTCCGGACGGAAATCCAATGCCCCTATCAGGGAATATTCGTGCAGCGCCGGAGCGAAAGTCCTTTACAACTGTCACGAGAAGAGCTAACAGGTACAAATGTCGACAATCGACTGTCGGCACTCAAGTCAAAGGGAAATGAGCTTGATTAAAAAAACCACCTATAAGGATCAAGTCGTTGAGCAGATCTACCAGCTGGTCCTCGACGGCCAGTACCAGCCGGGGGAGCAACTCAAGGAGAGTGTTCTGGCGAGAGAGATGGGGATCAGCCGGGCACCGGTCCGTGAGGCGCTCAATGAATTGATTGCCGGGGGGATCCTCGCCTACCGGCCGCAGGTGGGCTGCTTTATCGCCCAACTCTCGCCGGCTGAGATCGTTGACGCCTATACCGCCCGGGGGGTGCTTGAGGGTTTTGCGATCATGAGTGTCAGGCAGAGTTTTACCGCAGCCGACTTCAACAGCCTTGCCGCCCTGGTTGAGCGGATGGAGGAGGCTGCCCACCGCGGCCGCCGCAAGCAGGTGGTTGCAGTCGGTGGTGATTTCCATGATCTGCTCGTTGCCAAAAGCACCAACAGTGAGGTGACTGCCTGCAGCCGCCGGCTCAGCCGGAAATTGCACGTGCTGTTCTACCGGCACTGGCCGACCCTCTATAGCCCGGCTGAGATTGGCGAGCGGCATCGGCGCATTCTCCAGAGCCTGGTGATCGGTGACCCGATAGCAATTGAACAAACGGTTCGGGCGCATTATATAGAGACCGGTTCGAAGATCGCGGCACTCCAGGAGGAAGAACCGGGCCAGCGAAGCTTGCCGGCCGGTCCTCGAGAATTTGTCAATATCAGCGCAAGGACGGGAGGCGATGGAAATACTGGGTGACGAGATACTTTTTTCCAACTTCAACTACAATCCTGACTGGTACTACTTCTTTTTTATCGGCGACCTGAAAGCCTACCCCTTGAACACCTTCATGCAGGAGACCCTGCAGCGGCGGCTGACCAGAAGGGATGTCCGCTTTGTGGCGATCGTCCCCGATGTCTGTCTGCAGTACAACTTTGCCAACGTGATTGTGATCAACCCGGTGGCCACCGCCGACATGATCGCCAACCAGAGTTTCACCGGGGATGGCCGGCCGCCGCGGAAAAGCTGCCGGATCGGCAGCGGCGAATTCATGACCGCGGTCTCCAGCAGCCCGACGATCCGCCGGCTGATCAACCGGGTCCTCGAAAACCAGAACCAGCTCTACATCAACATGTACGAGAGCGTGGTGGAGATGACCCTAGACGAGATCGACCGGGTGTCGATCCTCGGCCCGGACAAGCATATCGCCCGCCACTATAACAACAAGGTGGTTCAGTACCAGGCCCTGCAGGGGGTGGTGCCGCTGATTGAGGGGACAACCTGCCAGGGGCTGGCCGAGTTGCGGGAGAAGACTGCGGCGTTGCGCACACAATGGCCCGAGGGCATCTTTATCAGCGGCGCCTACTCCGCCGCCGGGGTCAATTCGGCGATAACCCACAGCCAGGAGGAGGTCGAAGAGCGCTTTACCGAAGATGGCTGGGAGTACCTGATCACCCGCTATGTCCCGCACACCCTGGACCCGACGGTGCTGGCGGTGGTGGCCAACGAGAGTGATGTCTATATCGCCGGGATCGCCGACCAGCATATCGTCGACGGCAACAAGTTTGTTGGCTCCTATTTCCCCTCCGAGGTGAGCGAGGCCCAGGCAACCAGGCTGCGGGAGTATACCGTGGCGGTCGGCCGGGTGCTCGGCCAGGCCGGCTACCGGGGGATCTTCGGCTGTGACTACCTGGTCGACCATCAGGGCGAGATCTGGTTTCTCGAGATCAACGCCCGCAAGCAGGGGACCACCCTTGAGTTCTGCTTTACCCTTGAACAGACCCTGCCGGAGGGGGCGCCGATGCTGCCGGAGCTGGAGTACTGTGCGGTGACCGAGAACCGTTTTCCGCCGCAGACTGTGGAGATGCGCAGCAATATCCGCGGCCTGCACTGGGGGACCTACAACCACAAGGTCGCCGCAGAGCGGGTCACCACCGGCTACATCCCCCAGAACCCTTACGAGCGCGAGGCCTTTCGCAAGGTGGCCCGCAAGGAGCTGCTGAAGGATTTTGTCATTCTCGAGCACCTCGGCACCAACCTGAAGGTGATGCCCGGCACCTTCCTCGCCCGGGTGGTTTCGGTGGCCAGGTCGCGGCAGGATGTCGAAGAGGGGCTCTGCCAGGGCGTAGGCTTTATCAAATTAACCATACAGGATGGGTGACACCATGGAGACAACCCCGCAGACCGAAATCAATCCCCCCCTGGACAGTTTTACCGAAGAGCTGCTCGCCAGCCTGAGCGGAGATGCCGCCCAGGGCGGACAACCACCCGAAAAGAGCCGGATCGAGATCGGCGCGCTCTACGAACAGGCGAACAACCTCAATCTCACCGCCCCGATCATCACCCTGTTCGCCCGGCTGCTTGACGAGCAGCGGCAGGGGCAGGGGAGTCCGGCCGACTTCGGCATCCCCACTGCCGCCCTGCGCCATCTGGCGCTGAAGCACCAGCAGATCGACGAGCACATGGTCTCGGTCGGTGGCCGGCTGACCAGGGCCCTGCCCATCGCCGCCCAGGCCAACCGCCGGGTTGAGGAGTACCTCGCCGAACACCAGAGCCTTGCCCCGAGCGGCATCGAGCTCTGGCCGAAGATCGAGGAGAACATCGCCAAGATCAAGAGCGAGCTGGGGATGAGCGACGAGGAGTGGGACTCCTTCCCCGGCCAGCTCCGCCATGCGGTCGATTCGGTGGATACCCTGGCCCGGCTGATCGATCTGCCCCGGGAGATCCTTGAATCGATTGGCCGGGTGACCCGGTCCTACCGGATGCGTCTCACCCCCTACTATACCAGCCTGATCATGCCGGGGGTGGTCAACGACCCGGTAATGCTCCAGGCGGTGCCCACCGGCGAGATGATTGAAAACGCCGGGATCGAGATCCCGCCGGTGGCCGCCGACCATTCACCGGCCCGGCTGATCGACCAGTTCTACCCGCGGGTGCTGACCATCAAGGCGACCAACATGTGCGCGATGTACTGTACCCACTGCCTGCGCCTGGCCCATATTGGCCGCAAGGACCAGATGTACTCCCGGGAGGCCTATACCGAGGCCCTTGACTATATCCGCGGCAACGACAGGGTCCGCGATGTGCTGATCACCGGCGGTGACGCCTTTGTCCTGCCCAATTCGATCCTCCGCTGGCTGCTCGAACAACTGGACGAAATCGACCATATCAAGACCAAGCGGCTCGGCACCCGGATTCCGGTCACCGCACCGATGCGGGTCGACGAGGAACTGCTCGACATCCTCGAGGCGAGCAATGACCACAGTCCGGTCCGGGTGGTCACCCAGATCAATACCGCCCAGGAGATCACTCCGGTCTCCCGCGATGCCTTCCGCCGTCTCGCCAAACGGACCTTCACTCTTTTGAACCAGGCGGTGCTCCTCAAGGGGATCAACGACACCAGGGTGAAGATGTGGAAGCTCTGTGAAACCGTGCAGGAGGCCTATGTCCGTCCCTACTACCTGTTCAACTGCAGTTACCGCAACCCGCTGTTCGCCCATTTTCGGGTGCCGCTCGAGGAGGGCCGCGACCTGGTCGAGTCGATGTACGGTAATATCTCCGGTGACGCCATCCCCCGCTATATCGCCACCGCCGGCGGCAAGATCCCCCTGCACCGCTCCAACGTGGTGGAGAGCAAAGATGGCACCTACCTGCTGAAAAAACCGTGGAGCGACGAGGTGGTCAGTTACCCTGATGCCGACCCCGAGGTGTATGGCCGGCAGGGCTTTGCCTTTAACCGGCAGGAGCGGTGATGGCGATTTTCGACTACCTCCAGGCCCATGAGGCCGAGCAGTTCCAGCTCCTCAAAGA
>JAZBOD010000137.1:0-6173 GCA_036350955.1 Desulforhopalus sp.
AACTTCGGGCTGATCGAGGGCGGGGTAGCGACCAATATCGTCCCGGCGCACATCACCCTTCGCGGCGAGGTGCGCAGCCACTCTCCGGCCAAGCTGATTCGCTACACGAAAGAGATCATGAAAGTTTTTGAGCACACCATCGCCAGCAGCAGCCGGGACTCCGGTGAAAAGCTGCCACGGGTGCATATTGAAACCTACGATGACTATCCTGCTCTCCGATTGAGCCACGACGAACCGGTTATCCAGCGAATCAAGGCAGCCGGGCAGCTGACCGGGAAAAACCTCAAATACATCATTGCCGGTGGCGGCAGCGATGCCAACATCTTCTCCGGTCACGGCCTGCCAACGGCAATTATCGCCACCGGTATGGCCAAGGTGCATACCATCGACGAGCAGCTCGACCTCCGCGACCTGGTCAGCCTGACTGAACTGGTCATTGCCCTGGCAATGGTGCCGGAACACTCCTGAAAGAGGCAACCGGGCTTTTTCACTGGCCGGAGTGCTTTCTTGTTGTATTCAGGTAAGAGGTGCTTTAGATTCGGCCTGAGTTGGTACGGGAAAGGCACAGAGATTTTGTTCTTTGTGCCTTTCCACGTTTTGGCAATGCCCGAGAAAGCGCCGCTCCGCCCGGTTGAACAGCAGCTTCCTGAGCCGCCGAAATCCAAAAGAAACAGGAATTTACAGCTGCGATGGCAACAGATCACCAGCCCCATTCAGCGCCGTACCGCCCCACTCACGAATGCGGGGTCTGCGGCATCTATGACCACCAGGACTCCGCCAAACTGACCTATTTCGGGCTCTACGCCCTGCAGCACCGCGGCCAGGAAAGTGCCGGAATCGTCACCGCCAACGGGGAGATGGTCCAGGTCCACAAGGATATGGGCCTCGTTCCGGATGTGTTCAGTGAAGAGGCCCTGCAGCGCCTCACCGGAAATATCTCGATCGGCCACGTCCGCTACTCCACCACCGGCGCGTCGAACATCACCAATGCCCAGCCACTGATGGTGACCCACAAGGGGAAGACTCTCGCCGTCGCCCATAATGGTAATCTGGTCAACTCCATCGAACTGCGTTCCGCGCTGGAGGAGAAGGGATCGATCCTCCAGACCACCATGGACAGCGAGGTGGTGCTCCATCTCCTCGCCCGCTCGATCCACCTCGGCCTGGAGGCTGCCCTCCGGGAGACCTTTGCCCTGCTCAAGGGTGCCTATTCCCTGCTACTGCTAACCGAACAGAGCATGATCGCCGTCCGTGACCCCGATGGCTTTCGCCCGCTTTGCCTCGGCAAATTAAAAAACGGCAACGGTGGCGGTTGGGTCGTTGCCTCGGAAACCTGCGCCCTTGATCTGATTGAGGCGGAATACGTCCGGGACATCGAACCGGGAGAGGTTCTAATTTTCCAGCCGGAGGGGATGCACTCCCTCTTCCCCTGGCCTGAACAGGAAAGCCACTTCTGCATCTTTGAGCAGGTCTACTTTGCCCGGCCCGATTCGGAAATTTTCGGGATCAACGTCTACCAGGCCCGTAAAAGGATGGGAAAAATCCTTGCCCGGGAGGCCAAAATCGATGCTGATTTTGTCATGCCCTTCCCTGATTCGGGCAATTATGCCGCACTTGGCTACTCCCAGGAATCCGGCATTCCCCTGGAGATGGGGGTGATCCGCAACCACTATGTCGGCCGCACCTTTATTCAGCCGACCCAGTCGATGCGTGACTTCAATGTCAAGGTCAAGCTCAACCCGGTGCGTTCTTTTCTCAAAGGGAAACGGATAATTATTGTCGAAGACTCGATTATTCGCGGGACGACCGGGAAAAGCCGGGTTCGGGCGCTGCGCGAGGCCGGGGCAGATCAGGTGCACATGGTGGTGAGTTGTCCCCCTACCCGACACGCCTGCTATTACGGAATTGACTTCCCTTCCTGCAGCCAGTTGATTGCCAACCAGAAAACGGTCGCGGAAATCGCCGCCTACCTTGGCCTGGACTCCCTCCACTACCTCAGCCTGGAGGGTCTGGTCGAAGCCACCGGCAGGGAACGAAAGGACTTCTGTCTCGCCTGTTTTGATGGGATTTACCCCGTTGCCCCGAACCGTTCCTTTCACAAGAACGCCCTCGGTTAACTCGGGGATGAGCGCGGTTACACTTTGGTGACGACGCAGTTCTTGCCGCTGTTCTTGGCCTCGTACATCGCCCGGTCGGCCCTTTTCAGCATCTCCTGCTCATCTTCACTGGAGGGCAGGCTCGGATTGCGGCAGCAGGAGATCAGACCAATGGAGAGGGTGGTGGTGTCGAAATTCTGCTCAACAAAACTGAGCAGAATCCGCTGGACTATCTCGGTTCCCTGGTCAGCATTGGCCTGGGGCAGGAGAACGGCAAACTCGTCGCCACCCAGGCGAAAACTGATATCGACATTTTCCCTGGTACACTGCTGGAGGATCCTGGCCAAACCGATCAGCACCTTGTCTCCCTCCTGATGGCCATACTTGTCGTTATATGCTTTGAAATTGTCTATATCAAGCATGGCCAGCATCAACGGATAACCCTGCCGGTGGGCCCGTTCGACCTCAAGGGAAAATGTCTCCTGAAACGCCCGGCGATTGAAGATGCCGGTCAGGTCGTCCTGCTTGGAAAGCTGTTCCAGCTTGCGGAGCATCGCCCGTTCCCGCAGAGCCCGTGCCAGCTTTGCCTCGAGTTCCGCCTGGTCAATCGGTTTTTTGATGAAATCGATCGCTCCGGATTTGATCACTTCGGCGTAGGTACCGTGATCCTCAAAGCCCGTGGCGATAATTACCCCTGTTTCTTCATGGTTTTTACGGATATAGCTCAGCAGTTCCAAGCCGCTCATCCCCGGCATGACGATATCCGAGAGGACCAGATCGACCTCGGCAGTGTCCAGTACGGCGATTGCCTCTTTGCCGCCTCCGGCGACGAGGCAGTGGTAGCCAAAGGAGCCGACCATGACATTGAGAGTCATCCGCACCAGTTCATCATCATCGACTATCAGCACCACTGCTGCAGTTTGGTTCTTATCCATTATATCGAAATTCCAGGAGAAAAAGGGTTGAACAAAAATTCCGCCGTACGCACTGCACTACAGCCATCACTCCAGCAAAGCCTACCTGCAAAATGCGCTAAAGTCCAGACTTGTGGCCATATTTTTTCCAGAACCGCTGGAAAAATAGCTGGCCATAGCCCTGCCCTTCTCCGGAGAAGGCCAGCGGTTATCTCTCCAATTGCCCGTCAGGAAAGATTTTATCGTGGTAAATTGGCATCCCCAGCGAGGAGATGGTACAATGACTGCGGCGAGGGACTTTGATTTCTACCCCTGTAACGGCGCATGGACAACAAAAATCTCACCTCCATCTTTGAGGGAACGGTACACGGCGACCCTCTTGAGGAAATCGTCTATCTCGCCGACAAGATCTGCCCGGGCATCGACAGACGGCAGATCCGGGAGATCCACGCCGATCTGGTCGGCTTCTTCACCGGTGCCCATCCAGATTTCCAGAAGTCGACCATGCCCTACCACAACCTGCGCCACTCGCAGATGGTCGTCCTGGCTACCGCCCGGATTTTCCACGGGCTCCACTGCAGCCGGATCCGCATTACCGACCGCACCCTTTTCAAGGGCCTGCTGGCCGCCTATTTCCACGACAGCGGCCTGCTGGTGCAGGCCGGCGACCCGGCCCTCTCCGGCACCGAGTACATGGACGGGCACGAGGCCCGCTCGATCAATTTTCTCCGGCAATACGCCACCCGGAAAGGTTTTGCCGAGGAGTTCCACCGCGACTGTGAAATAATCATCAGGTACACCGACCTGGAGAGCGACCCGGCAACCTTCAATTTCCACAGCCACGAAATCCAGTTGGCCGGGCAGGCGGTCGGTTCAGCCGACATCCTCGCCCAGATGGCTGACCGTTACTATCTCGAGTGTTTGCCTCTGCTTTATACCGAAATGGAGGCGGGAGGGATTAACCGCCACCGTTCGGCACTGGAACTGATGGACCACACCGCCAACTTTTACCATAACGTGGTTTTAAAGCGGTTGATCATCACCTTCTCGAACACCTCGCAGGCGATGCGCACCCATTTCCGCGAAAGGTACGGCATCGACCGTAACCTGTATATCGAAAACATCCAGAAGAATATCGAATATCTTGATGAAATTATATCAAAATGTGACGGGATAGGTTGTTTTCCCAAGTATCTTAAACGGCTGCCGCCAAATACCTAGGAAAACTACTTAGCGCGGGGATCCCTGCCGGTCTCAAACATTTCGAACAGATCGTAGAACAGTTTGGTCACCGTACTGAAATGGGTGGCGGAGCCGGAACTGGCATAGGCCTTGGTGAGTTCCATGGCCTTGGCTATACTCTCCTGGGATGCGGAACTGTTCGGATCCTTGATGGCCCGAACCAGTCTTGTGCCGATATCTTCTTCCACGGTTTTTCCCCCACTCTACGGCAGCAACGGCGCCCGGCGATTGCCGATCAGGAATTTTTCAGGTTACACACCGCAACCACTTTCCGGTTGAGGTTGGCCAAAAAACGCGCCATCTTCTTTTCTGCGCTTTTGATAACACTGGTGATTTTCACATCATCAAGGGCGCCGACCACTGTGCCGCAGGCAACACACTGAATAAGACAAAATTTCTGCCCGGTTTTGGTGGTGACGGGCACAGCCTCGAATTCATGATATTCACATGACGGGCACTTCGATCTTGTCATAACCGCACCTCAAAAGATTTTTCATACACACCCCCCAAACATAACGCGTAACCGGGAGCGATTCAAGATGCTCTTTACGCCTCTGTCGAGCCGGCCACCCGGTTACTATCGCCTAAAGCGATACTCATGGCCGCTATCATCGGATATTTATATTTGACATCAAATAATTTTCCGATAATAGATTAACCTCTGCAAAGCGCTTGTCGCGGTAACCAGGTTATGGCCATAAAGTGGTCACCTGGGCTATTTGCCGGCTGCGCGGCAACCGGAGGTTTTCCATGTTTCGTTACCTGCATCTCGCCCGTACCCTCGATAAACAGCTTCAGCTGCTGCGGCGCAGTGGGAAAAAGGCAGAACTTGCGATATGCCGCTACGACCAACTGGTCAAAGATCTCCGCTGCTTTGGCGTCCGTCATGACGCGGTTTTCAGCAAGCGCACCAAAAACGGTGAAAATCGCCTGAAAAACTGTGTCAAATACGATCTCGGCGGTGGCTACCGCCTGGTCACGGTCCGCTCCGCCGACCACCTGATGCTCACTTTTGTCGGTGGCCACGACGAAGCCAACCAATGGATCGAGCGGCACCGTTACGACAGTTTCGAGCCCCAGGACGCCCTCTATGTTGTTGAGGAGATTGAAGGAAGCTGGGGGGAGGAGGAGCCGGGTTTTGGTGATGAAGAACATATCGAGCAGGAGGACCCCTACGAAGTCGAGCTCAACGCCAGGCTGGACCAATCGACCCTGCAAAAGGTATTTCAGGGGCTCTATACGGTACGCTGCGATACCGCCGGGAGTCGCCTCGATACAGGCGGCAGCGCCGCCCGGCAGAGTGCCTGACCAACCTCGGCGGTAATGAAAATTCTCCACATCCTCAGCCAGCACCCGGAGAGTACCGGCAGCGGCTACTATCTGCAGAATATGCTCCGCCAGGCCGCCCGGCATGGCCACCGCAACCTGCTGATTGCCGGAATTTCCCAGGGCTGGATGCCGAAAATCGACGGCGTCGATACGAGAGACTGCCGATTTGTCCGGTTTGCTCAGCCGCCGCTTGACTTCCCGATACCGGGAATGAGCGATGTGATGCCCTACCCGAGCAGCCGCTTTGCCAAGCTGACCGCAGAGCAGCTGAGCGTTTACCGGCAGGCTTTCCGCAAAGTCATCAGCGAGGCGCTTGAGGCATATGCCCCGGATATCATCCACAGCCACCACCTCTGGCTGGTCAGCGCCATCACCCGGCAACTTGCGCCGGAAATCCCGATGATGACCTCCTGTCACTCCACCGATCTTCGCCAGTATCAGCTCTGCCCCCATCTTCAGGAAGAGGTCCACACCCCGTGCCGAGAGATCGATCGGGTTCTCGCCCTGAGCCATGACCAGGCCCAAAGGATCGAAACCCTTTACGCCATCGACCCCGGACGAATCGAGGTGGTCGGTGGCGGCTTTGCCACCG
>JAZBOD010000138.1:0-6003 GCA_036350955.1 Desulforhopalus sp.
CTGCGCAAGCGTTGCGAATCGGTGCGGGAGCGTGACTTTTTTCCCTCGGGAGCGGCAGCCAGGACCTTAAGCGTACTCGACAGCATCTCCGAGCAGTTGCGTCAACCTGACCTGGCTACCGTGATTGCACCCCGTCTTGATCCCGTCGATTTCCAGGGAAGGATCTGGGTTACCCGGGCCCGGCCGTATATCGACCGGCTCGGCTCTGCCTGGTTGATCAGAAGATTCATTGACCCTGAGGCAAGATTTCGTTTCCTTCTGCCGGGTGAAACCCCCGCCCAAGATCAAGGTGAGTTGCCTTTTGATATGGCGTTAGGCGATTTTACTCATCAGGGCGAACTGATCACCTTCGAGGTGCTTCTCCGCGATTTTGCCTTAAGTGACCCGACCCTGGTGAGAATCAGTGAACTGGTCAGGGAAATCGACATCCGGGCAAAGGCGTTGCCAGACGACGCGGCCCTGTTGAAGACCATGCTCGACGGTCTGGTTGCCGCCCAACCCGACGACCACCAACTCCTGGAGCAGGCGAGTCTGCTCTTTGATGCGCTTCATGGAGGGTTCGCCAAAATGTTCCAGGGCGCGAAGTGACAAGCACGAATTGCCTGAACTGGTCAACACCACTCGTAAACCAACTGAAGCTTTCTTAAGGAGAAACCTATGCCTCCCTATGTCCAGCACCTCAAGACCAGCAACAGACGTACCGGCAACGAATACCAGCCCCTGCACGACTGGCTGGACAACCACCCCGCCCACAAGGCGGCCCGTCACGACCTGGCCGGGCTGGCCGGCAACCGGCAATTTGTCCTGGACACCTGGGGCGAGGAGGCGGTGACCGAGTTTTTTCTTCACATCGCCGAGGACCTGCTGATGCAGGAGATTGCCATTCTCAGGCAGGCCGGTTGTCCCGATGAGGCTGTCGACCACAGCATCGAGGTGGCGCGCAAGGCCCTGGAGATCGCCAGCCGGGTAAAAATCCCGGTCAACAGAACGCTGCTGGCCAGGGGGGCCGTTCTCCATGATCTGGGCAAGGCGAAAACCTCCGGCATGGAGCACGGTGAGATTGGCGCGAAGATGGCCGAGGAACTTGGGCTGGAAGAGGCGATCCGGCAGATCATCCTCAAGCACATCCGCGGCGGGCTCACAGAACCGGAGGCGAGGGAACTGGGTTTGCCGGTGCGTGACTACACCCTGCGGACACCGGAGGAGAAGATCGTCATCTATGCCGATCGGCTGGTGGACATCTACACCGATGGTATCGTGCCGGACACCGATGAGCGGCAGGCCGAGGCCCGGTTCGCCGAGATTCTCAAGGCCTATCGAAAATATGGCAAGAATGCCGCCACCCTTGAACGTTATCTGACCCTCCACGCCGAAATCCAGGGCTGGATGGCATGATCAGGAGGTCCCCGGAGCCCGACTGTCTCCAGGGATAAAGGGTCATCCGGCCATGTACCTTTTCACCAAGGATATCGCTCTCCTTTTCAGCGCCAGGGTAGTCCGGCTGTTCGCCTACGGCTTCATCTCGGTGATCCTCGCCCTCTACCTCGCCGCCACCGGTTTGAGCCCCGCCGGCATCGGTACGGTCTTGAGCGCTACCCTGGCCGGCGATATTCTGGTTTCCCTGTGGGTGGCGATGATCGCCGACCGGGTGGGCCGCAGGCGCATGCTGCTGTTCGGCTCGCTGCTGATGATTCTGGCCGGGCTGGTCTTTCTCTTCACTACCAACCCGGTGTGGATCACCCTGGCGGCGATCATCGGCATCGTCAGCCCGAGCGGCGGGGAGATAGGCCCCTTTCTCTCCATTGAGCAAGCGGCGCTGTCGCAGCTGATTCCGGACAACCGACGAACCAGGCTGTTTGGCTGGTACAACCTGGTTGGCTCCTTTGCTACGGCAACCGGCGCCCTGGCCGGCGGATGGCTGGCCCAGCTGCTGCAGGGCGCGGGGTTCAGCGGGTTGGATGCCTACCGGTGGATTATGGCCGGATATGCGCTGTGCGGTCTGCTATTGGCGCTGCTCTTTTTTTTCCTGTCCAGAAGAGCCGAGGCGGTGCCGGCCCAGGGCGCAGATGCAGGCGGCGCCAAGAGGATCATCGGTCTGCACCGTTCGAAAAAAGTGGTCTTCAAGCTCAGTTCGCTCTTTGCCCTTGACGCCTTTGGCGGCGGTTTCGTGGTGCAGTCGATGATCGCCTGGTGGCTTCATGTCCGCTTTGGCGTTGACGAGGGCATGCTTGGCAGCCTGTTCTTCGGCGCCAACCTCCTCGCAGGGGTATCGGCGCTGCTGGCCACCCGGCTGGCCGATCGCATCGGCCTGGTGCGCACCATGGTCTATACCCACATTCCCGCGAATATTCTGCTCTGCCTGGTGCCGCTGATGCCAAGCCTCTGGTCGGCTGTGGTCTTCCTCCTGGCAAGGGCCAGCATTTCGCAGATGGACGTGCCGGTCCGCCAGTCCTATACCATGGCGGTGGTGGCGCCGGACGAGCGTTCCGCCGCATCCGGAATCACTACCGTAGCCAGGTCGGTGGGGGCAGCGGTCTCGCCGCTCCTGGCCGGTCTGATGATGGCCAACCCCCTGCTGTTCTCGGCCCCTTTCTTCGTTGCCGGCGGACTGAAGATCGTCTATGACCTGATGCTTTATAAAATGTTCAAGGACACAGAAGAGCAAGCCCCTGACCGGGCGAAACGGTGATGATATCTGGAGCACGATCACGGTTTGGTTGTTCTGACCACGGAGGGGATATGAAAACCAGAGAGGAGCTGACACCGGCATCGCCTGTGCCATTCGGCGAAGCCCTGCGGGTATGGACCAGAATAGGTCTGCTCAGCTTTGGCGGCCCGGCCGGCCAAATCGCCCTGATGCACCGGATGCTGGTGGAAGAGAAGAAATGGATCGGCAATGACCGTTTCCTGCACGCCCTCAACTACTGCCATCTTCTCCCCGGCCCCGAAGCCCAGCAACTGGCGACCTATATTGGCTGGCTGCTCCACGGCACCAAGGGCGGTCTTGCCGCCGGGATCCTGTTTATCATCCCGGGTATGCTGACCATTCTCGCCCTTACCCTGCTCTATGCCGGCTTTCAGCAGGTTGCGGCGGTCCAGGCCCTGTTCTACGGCCTGAAGCCGGCGGTGTTGGCCATCGTGGTGATGGCGGTGGTCCGGATTGCCGCCAAGGCCCTGAAAACACCCTATCTCATGATGCTGGCCGGCCTGGCCTTCATCGCCATGTTTTTCTATCAGGCCCCGTTTCCGGTGGTGATCATTGCCTCCGGCATCCTCGGATATCTGGGACTCAGTCTCTGCCCGCAGCGGCTGGGTGATCGCTGCCCCCGCTGGGTGAGTGGCGGGGTCTCGGGCCACAAGGGAGGTGATGAGGTCGGGATCATCGACCTGCTGCTCGCCAAGGATGAAACCGGGCAATTCACCCCGACGCTCTCCCGCAGCCTCAAGGTGCTGGCCGTCTGGGGTTCACTCTGGCTCGGGCCGGTGCTGCTGCTTCTGCTGTTACTCGGTCCTGACCATGTCTATACCAAAATATCGCTGTTTTTCAGCAAGATGGCCACGGTGACCTTCGGTGGCGCCTATGCGGTACTGGCCTACATGGCCCAGGAGGCGGTTACCGGTTATGGCTGGCTGCACCCCGGTGAGATGCTCGACGGGCTCGCCTTGGCCGAAACCACCCCCGGCCCGCTGATCCAGGTCGTCCAGTTCGTCGGCTTTCTCGCCGCCTATCGCGACCCCGGTCTGCTCAATCCCTATGTCGCCGGAACGTTTGGCGCGCTGCTCACGGTCTGGGTCACCTTTGCCCCCTGTTTTCTCTGGATTTTTCTTGGCGCACCCTATGTCGAGCAACTGCGCCATAACCGGCTCTTGAATGGTGCGCTCTCGGGCATCACCGCAGCGGTTGTCGGGGTTGTGCTCAATCTGTCGCTCTGGTTTGGCCTGAGTGCGATGTTCGGCAGGACCAACCCTGTCGGCCTGCTGGGGGCAGTTGTGCCCGTTCCTGATCTATCAACCGCCGATTGGTTCGGACTGCTGCTGGCGAGCCTCTCCTTTTTGGCCATGCGCCATGGCAAGCTGGGCATGATCCCGGTCCTTGCCGGTTGTGCCGGCCTGGGCTTTTTCTGGAAATTGCTGTTCTGATCATTTCTAGATCTGAGCCATTCGAGATTGCCGGATCGTATATCAACAAATTCCCTGTGTCTCAGAATTGAAAATAACTACTATCCAAAAATTGGTTCGTCCTCAGAGTCTAAAAACAGAAGTGCAATCTGCGGTTTGAGCTTATCCATGACTCTTTGGTAATCTGCAGTCTGTAGTAGCTCCATTGGAGGCCAGATCCATTGGCATAGAAGATCCTCCCAAGTAGGAATCAGCATGACTTCTTACATCAGTAGCATTTTGAGATTGCCATCACAAATCTCCTCCCAGAAGGTACAATAGTGTAATCTTCGTCGACATTTTCCTTGACCCCAAACCCTTCGACCTGTTACCATACATAGTATGGTATAGTTATTATCGAACTTGTTGGAAATAGTTTGCGAGCAAGAGGTGAAGATATGGCTGAAGCACAAAAGAATGTGAGTTTCTCACTCGGATCACATGACCGCACATTCATTGAAAATCAAGTAACGGAAGGACGTTTTGGTAATCGTACCGAAGTTGTACGAGCTGGATTACGCCTCCTTGAGGACTACGAGAACAAACAAAAGCTGCAAAGATTACGTCTTGAAGTTGCAAAAGGAGATGCCGATCTTCAGGCCGGTCGAGTAACTGAATATGAAAATGGACAATCTCTTTTTGATGATATTGTTAAAAAATAGGGTATTGTCATCAAACCACTTCGCTTAATTTTAACGGATGCAGCAAGGTCTGACCTGAAAGCCATATATGAATATATCGCAAAAGATAGCGACGCTGCAGCTATCTCCTTTATCCAGGATTTATCAGATAAACTAGAGCACCTTGCCCACACAGGCATTACAGGATGCTCTAGAGATTGGGTCAGTGTGGGCTTGCGGGCTTTTCCATATAAAGGTCGGTGCTTTTATTTTCGAATTATTAAAGACCAAATGGTAGTCATTCGTGTCTTGCATGGTAAGCAGGATGTCAGTGCTCAATCTTTCTTCGATGAATTTTAGCTCAAGACATTGCCAGGAGCCATGCGCGACAACGATTCCTTATAGCGATTGCGCTCCTATTGAAACTGCCCTACACAACCTATATTGAAAACACCTTTCTCCCGCACAGGCGTGGATGACCTGTGAAGTTTTTCTAGCTCTGCTCTCAGCGCGGACGCTCAGGAAGGAGAAGCCTTCATTGCTCCCAATCGGTTACAGACTATCTTTGGTAAGCTCTTTATTGCAGTTACTCCATTTCCCAACAATTCTCTTCTATTAGGCGACCCTGCCCTCTCATGAAATAGTCTTAAGTGTGAGAAGGTTTTGAAAGTAGAGGCTTGCCATGTCAAATCTATGGCTGGTCAAACGCAGACTTCAGGTGCCTCCCCAAAACTAGGAAAACGGCAGGTTACCCTTTCGATGATAGGTGGCCGGAGTATGAGAGGCTCTTTACAGATGGGCAACCTGTTGAGATTACAAGTGGACCCGAACGACCGGCAGCCTTGCAAGATCGGTAAAATCTTGCGGGGGCGCCCGGAAGGGACTAACTTGGGGCTCGGCTGGTTTTTAACACCAAAAAAATGTTGAGGAGAGATGACAGATGATTGAAGAAATTGAACACAAACTCACAGTTAGGTTCCTTCGGGTCAGTGACTACCCGGCCCTTCGGGACATTTCCTTAAAAGCCTACAAGGATGTGGCGGTTCCCTGGACGGAACAGCAACTCGCCCGGCTCATTCAGCTCTTCCCCGAAGGGCAGATCTGTATCGAAGATAAAGGCAGGGCGGTAGCCATTGCCCTCTCGGTAATCATCGACTTCAGTCTGATCGGCGACCAACACTCTTACGACCAGATTGTCAGCAACGGAACGTTTAAATCCCATGAC
>JAZBOD010000139.1:0-2119 GCA_036350955.1 Desulforhopalus sp.
AACCGGGATTTGCCGGGTGGCGGGGAGGGCTTTCAATTGCCGACAGGCCTCGAAGCCATCGATGCCCGGCATCATCACGTCCATCAGGATCAAGTCGGGAGCCGCCAGCTCAGCCTGCCGTACAGCACTCTCCCCATCAAGGGCGGCAAGGGTCCGGTAGCCGGTGCCCTGCAGGGCGTCGAACAGGAGCTTGATGTTGGCCGGCTTGTCGTCCACCACCAGGATGGTGGCCCCGTAGTCCCCTCGGCCTTTATCTGTTATCACATCTTCTCTCCAGGGTGGTTTTCATACCTCATTTGGCACAACCCATAACGAAAATCGGCATCTGTTGACCAATCTGGGCAAGTTGATTTTCCTCTAAAACGATCGTCCCCATCTTGCCGGGCGGGTTGCCAGTTCATCATTGTTAACCGCTTCTTGTAATATTTCGCAACGATATTTCGTAAAAATGCGGAATATCGCTTTTAATGAATGATGGCCGGTTAGGGGAAAATACAACAATTCTAAGGTGTTGACTTTTTCTTCCGTTGTGGCACGCAATCTGCTCTGGCAGGGGCGAACATCGTGTCAGACAAATCACCAGACCAGGCCGGCCAGCAGCCCCAGGTCTTACCCAACGCAGGAAAAATCTCAGCCAAAGGTCAGCACATGAAAAAGGTACTCGTTCTCTCCACGCTCATCCCGGCCCTTTTGTCGCCCACTCTCTGCTTCAGCAGTGACGAGGTGGAAAATGGCTTCAGCGGCGAAATTTCGTCCGGACTCATCTTCATCAGCAATGCCAATAATCTCAATCCAAGCGGATCAAAAAAAGTTCTCTCAACTCTCGGGTCAAGCCCGGAACGTCAGTTGTCGACCATCCCGATTCTTTTGCCCGAAGTGACCTACCGTTTTGGCGGCGACAGTCAATTTGCCTGGTATTTTAACACCGCAGCGCCAATCGAGGAGGCCGGTGAGTTTGCTCTGTCCAGCGGGTTCGCCTATCACCGTCCTGGTCTTGCCTATTTTGAGACCGGACTTTTCTTTGTCCCCTTCGCCGAGGTGTGGGAGAACCCCTATCTGCTCAATCAGACCCGCCGGGAGACCGATGTCACCACCTGGGGGGCGCAGTTTGCCATCAATCGTCTTTTTGACTCGGAGCTGCGGCTCAAATTTGCCTATCTGAGCGAGGATGTCGACAATGACTCCCTCGCCATTCTTTTTCCCGATCTCGCCCGGAATGGCGAGATCTACGGTCTCAGTGTCAGTTATGAACTTTTCAGCGGCAGCAACTTTCCGGTGCGCCCCAAGATGAGTCTGAACAAAGGTGAATACGACGGCGAGAGCAGTTCGTTTGTCAAGGTGAAAACCGAAATTTCCGGTGTCTATACGGCCGGACGGTACTCCTTGATGCCCAGCCTCTACTACAGCTACAGGGAGCATGATGACCAGGATCCGGTTTTTCACTCCACCCGCAGTGAAAACGGCTACGGCGCCAATCTGGCTGTGAAATATGACGGGCTTTTCGGTATCGAATCGGTCGCTCTGCTGGCCCTTGTCGGCTACAGCCGAGGAGAGGCCAGTGAAAGCTTCTACGATACCGAGTCTCTGGTCTGTGGCCTTGGCCTGACCTACCGCTTCTGATGACGGCAACAAAGGCTGCTCAACAGCTACAAAAAACTAGAAAAAAACCAGGATAACGAAATGAATACCAACGCCGTAACCGTTCATGCCTCCGCAGCTCGCGAGCCGGAATCGCTTTCACCTCGAGCTCTGCTAACCTTTTTGCTGATCACCTTCGCGCTCGCCTGGGGGATCCTCGCCTTGTTCATCTTTTATCCGGAGCAGATGACCGCGAGAGTTGGCCAGCTTTCCGGCCGACACCCGCTCTTTTTTCTGGCGGTCTATTCCCCGGCGATTGCCGCCTGGATCATCGTCGCCCACCACGCCGGCCCGGGCGGTTTTCGCCGCTATCTCTGCCGAGCGTTGCTCTGGCGCTGTTCGCTCGGCTGGTGGGCCTTTCTGCTTGTCGGTATCCCGGTGATCTTTATTGCCGGCTCCTGGTACAAGGGGAACCTGTTCACCGAGCCTCTGCCCGTCTCCTCGTGGCAGGCCTTGCTGACCGGTTTGTTTTTTGCGGCAA
>JAZBOD010000140.1:0-9865 GCA_036350955.1 Desulforhopalus sp.
ATCATGCGCGACCACGGCGGCTCGGTGGATGTTACGAGCTCGCCGACAGGAACGACTTTTGAGCTATGGTTTCCCAGCGTCAACCTGGATACCTCTCCCCATACCGACAAACTCGACTACCGCACTTACCGGGGAAAAGGAGAAAGACTCCTGGTCATTGATGATGAACCACGTCAGCGACACATCGCCCAGGCCCTGCTCACCGCCCTCAACTACCGGGTGGCAAGTGTCGCCTCCGGGGAAGAGGCTCTGGCCTATCTGCAAAGCCATGAAATCGATCTCCTCGTCCTCGATATGATCCTTGCTCCCGGCTGGAACGGTCGGGAGAGTTACGCCGAGATCCTCAAAATTCGTCCGGGGATGAAAGCGATCATCGCCAGCGGCTTTGCTGAAGATGAAGAGGTCAAACTGACTCTGGCAATGGGTGCTGCCGCCTTTGTGAAAAAACCCTACACCTTCGAACAGATCGGCTCAGCCCTGTACAAGGCGCTCTACCGGTAGTATTGTGTACTTGGTGACTCTTTCTTTTCCGGTCAAGCGGTTCTCTTTTCCTCCTCGACAGCAGGACAATATGCGGCTCTTGCTCCGACCCATTGTTATTGTCTGCCTCTTGGCCACCCAGTTGCTGGCTTCCGGAATCAGCCGGGGAGAAGAGCAGATAACCTGGCTTGAAGCTGTTGCCCCACCGTTTTTCATTCATGACGGGCCATTTCGCGGGGAGGGCTACCAGGACCAATTGACCGAGATCCTCAAGGAGCACCTTCCCCAGTATCGCCACCGCCACCTCCAGGCAAATATTTCCAGGCATTACCAGCAGTGGCGCCAGGGTGAAAAGGCCTGCAGTATCGGCATGTACCGGACCCTCGAACGGGAGGAGTTCGCCTATTTTTCCATTCCAAGCGTTTTTTCCCTCCCCCCGGTTTTGATTATCCACCGTGACCGCCTCGCCGATTTCGGCGACCCCAAAAGCGTCAGTCTCAAAGAGATTCTTATCAGCGGAAAACTGGTCATCGGCCGCCCGGACAATCGCTCTTACGGAATAATTTGTGATGCCATTCTCGATGCCTATGGTAATGAACATAATATCTTCAGCTACGAAGGACCGGAACTGGCAACCAATCTGTTCAAGATGCTCCAGGCCGGCCGGATTGACGCCCTCCCCGGGCTCCCGGAAGAGGCAATGTACCTGGCCGAACAGATGGGGATCCGCGAAGAGATCATCACCTTGCCGATAGCCGAACACCAGAATAGCCACGATGCCTCCCTCTCGGCAGTAGCCTGTTCGAAAACCCCCTGGGGCAAGACGGCCATTGCCGCAATCAACAAGGTTCTGCTCGAACAACGGCCGAAGGAACGCTACCGCGCGGCATACGAGCGCTGGCTTGACCCGCAGAGCATTGCCGAATACCGCCGGCTTTACGACGAAGTCTTCCTCTCGACCAGCCAATAATCGGGAGAAATCCCCCCATTGATATCCATGCGGAAGATCCCTACCTTTGCTTGAGAGTAAAGCTGCCGAAGAGCGGGAGCGGTGGCGGAACAGACGGTTCTTTCCCAGCCTGACCTAGAGATTTGACAACCATATACCAGGAGATGAATATGGATCTTGCACATTACTTCAAAGAACATCGTGGCACCGGGGTGTTAGCCACCGCCGACGCAACAGGAAGAGTGAATACCGCAATCTACTCCCGCCCGCATGTTTTTGCCGACAAAAGTCTGGGACTGATCATGCGCGACAGGCTGTCGCGAAAAAATATTCACGAAAACCCCCATGCCGGTTACCTGTTCCGCGAGGAGGGAGAAGGGTATCACGGCTTGCGGCTGTGGCTGAAGATGCTTGATGAGAGTGACGATGCCGAGCGTATCGCCGAATTGTCGCGACGCAAGAAGCCCTATAGCGGGGAGGAGAGTGAGGGCAAATACCTGGTCCGTTTTGCGATTGAGAAAGGTTTTGTGCTGATCGGCGGCGAAGAACTCGAGTTGTAAATACATTTCGCCGGAATCAAAATTGATTCCGGCGAGACTTAACCCCTTGGCCGGAACAGCGCCCCACTCGGGGACAAGGTTCCGGCGTTGATTTTGAGAGCCCTTTAGTGGTAGGAGGTTTTCAACTGCATATCTTTTCTACTTTCCTTATCATAGATACCTTTTGACTCCGCACTCTTGATCCACTCCTCACGTAAACCACCGAGAAAGGTTTTCTTTTCATCAATAAGTGTCTCAAAGGGGAGACCAATGATTTCCTGTGCCTTTTCCTTGCTTGAAAAGTCGGGAGCCTCGTAGTCTGCCAAACCATACTTGGCGAGGACAACACGCAGTTTCAACCGAGCATCCTGACCTTTGTTGATTGCGCCACCGAGAACCCGCAGGGTCTCCTCCGGAGCGTGAAAAAAGCCGCCGTGGGCCGCCACCGCGAAATCCCAGCGCCACTGTCCATGGCGGATATCCAGCAGTGCAGGTGCCATTTCTGCCTCACTTGCCCCAAGTTCCCAGGCCTTGGCAGCCTCGAGGTGGGCCTTGGCCAGGACATCCGTGGCCATCTTGGCCAACTCGTCTTTTCGCTCGAGTTTTCTTGCTACGGTCTCCTTAAACTCCTGCTCCGTGCCACTGTGGCAGTTGAGACAGGTGTTGCCGATATCGTCAAGAGGGCTTCTGACGTTGTGGTTGGAATACTTCACCCCGCCTTCACGGACATAGGGCATATGGCAGTCGGCACAGGAGAGGTTATTCCGGCTGTGCACACCGGTGACAAAGGTTTCATAGCCAGGATGTTGTGCCTTGAGCATCGGCGTTTTGCTGAGTTGATGGGTCCAATCGCTGAAGTCCATCTCGTCGTAATACCTTTCCATATCCTCAGCGGCCAGGCCGTTCGCCCAGGGGAAAGTGACCACCATTGCCGTCTTGTTCTCGCCTTCATCCTCCCAGTCAGTCTTTTTAAAGTAGTATTCAGCGTGGCATTGGGCACAAACCAGAGAGCGCATATCCTGATGGGTTGCCTCAGCATAAGGCAAGCTCCCTTCGGCATCAAGAGCGCGATGGAGATACTCTCTGTTGACTGCAAGTTTCATGGTTTTATTGTCATGACAATCGGCACAGCCGATGGTATTGACAATTTCATCACCATATTTAGCCCACTTGCCGGTAAAATATTCCAACTCCCCATCCCGCTTGACCACCCGGTTGACATCAGGAGATTTGCACGTCCAGCAGGCGGTGGGCATCGGACCGGTCATTGCATCGACCGGTGCTCCAGTGCGGAGAGTATTCACGTTGTCCTCCAAGGCATAATAATGACCACGAGGCTTGTTGTAATCCTTGGAAAATCCATAACCGGCCCACATCACCACCAGTGCCGGGTCCTCCTTGAGGACGTCATCGATTTTATCGCTTTTCCTGGTCTGCATGTAGCTATCGTACTGGCGGGGATAATGTTTACCCCACTCCGACGAACGGGTTTCCCCATCTGGAATTTCCGGAACCGCGTTGATCGCCTGCTGATCTGCCTTGTTCTCCCTGATGGACATGGTCAACAGTAGCATCGGTATCAGGACAAGGACAGCGAGGATCGTAATAATGACTGGTCTTTTCATGTAGATTCTCCCGGATGAAATACTAAAGTGCCTGGACTCCAAAATTGTTTTGCGTTGCGGTCAAATTTCTCATCGTCCCATGGGGCAGACCACGATGACACTCCCAACATCTACGGCCCATCTCCACCGAACTGTCTGCGACGGATTGGTAAAGCGTACTATTTTCGAGCATTTGTTCAACAGTATGGCGATGGCAGGAGATACAGTTTTGCTGGATTCTCTGGGCAGCATCACTGGTAATGCGCAGATTGTTGCCATAGGTTTTAAAGGTCATCGCCACTGAGTGGCGATACCCATCCCGGGTTTTGGCAAGCATCTTGTTGAAGAAGGAATCACGCGGCAGGTGACAGTCGACGCAGGTTGCCCGCTCCCGGTGAGAACTGTGCTGCCAGGTAGCGAAATGGGTTTCCATGGTATGGCAATTAATACAGGCAGTCGGATCACTTGATAGATATGAGAGCATCTTCGATTCAGAGACCAGATTGGCAAAAACAGCGACAACCGCCAACACAGAGATAATTGCGACATATTTCATAGTAATATCCGTTTCTTAAGTAAACCGAAAATATCGTCTATGAGCGTTGTTCTTGAGTCAGCCAGCCGTTCTCTTTTGAACACGGCTGATAACGCACTCACAACAATCAGTGAGCAAACACTATGCCATTCAGTACAATAACGGAAAATCAAGGGCTTGACAATTCTGTCAAAGGACCACGTTACCCAAAAGTAACATCTTCCCCGATAGACGTTACCGAATGGTAACACCTCTGATGAAGATCGAGAAGCTGAATAGCCTGGGACCGTTGAAAACACACCCATGTTGTCTACACTATCACTGTTCTGAACATCCGGCTCGCCTCCATGCCGGGATCTCTGCAACGCCCATCTTGGCGTACCTTTCTCTTTCCGGTATAGTATCGTCGATAGCCTGGTGCGATTATTGCGAGACAGAGCAGAAGCAGAACTTTCCTCTCATGAACAATGCACCGCCGCTAAATTCTTACCAATAGAGACAATGAAGAACGTATTACCGACTCACATCTCCCTCCGGACCAAGTTCATTGTCTTCATCGGCGGAATTATTTCCGTTTTCTATCTCTTTGTCCTCTACCGCACCGCGGTTTTCGATGAACAGTTGATCCTCAAGCAGGCAGAGCAGCAGGCACGGATGCTCTACAAACAGATCCTGCTCACCCGGCAGTGGGCCTCCGACCACAACGGTCTGTTTATTCTCAAAAAAGAGGGCAGTGAAGCCAACCCCTATCTCGATCTGCCGACGATGACCGACAATCTCGGCCAGACCTATTTTCTCCGTAATCCGGCGATGATCACCAGGGAACTGGCAAGCTACGCGAAAAAGGACGGCTTCGGCCACTTCCGGGTGACCAGCCTTGAACCGGTCAATCCGCTGAACCAGCCGGACCTTTTTGAAAAGGGGGCCCTGCAGGCTTTTGTCAATGGGTCCGAGGAGAGCATCGATATCGACCAGACCCCGGAAGGGCGAATCTTTCGCTTTATGGCACCTCTGCATGTCAACGACTCCTGCCTCGGCTGCCACGCCCGCCATGGCTATCAACGCGGCGATCTGCGCGGCGGGTTGTCGATCGCCATCCCGATAAACTGGGTGGACGATCTGGTCGGCAACAATATCCGTACCCTGCTGCTGATTGGTATTGCCAGTATCTTAACGGTCAGCCTGGCCATCTTTCTGATGTTTGAAACGCTGATCGTCAAGCGCATCGGCAGGCTCTCCCAGGCGATGGCCAACTTTCCCCAGGATGCGCCGGAGAACTATTTCCGCCCGCCGGTATTCCGTGATGAACTCGATGTGGTGAGTGACAATTTCGTGCTCTTCTGCAACCGCCTGAGCGCTTCGCAAGAGGCACTTCTTCAAGCAAAGACCCAGGCCCACCTCAGCGAAAAAATGGCCTCGCTGGGGATCCTCTCCGCCGGCATCGCCCACGAGGTGAACAATCCCCTGGGTGGAATGCTCAACTGCGTCAAATCGATGCGGGAAAATCCCCAAGACCTCGAACTCACCGCCCGTTACCTGCCGCTGCTCGATAAGGGCCTGCGGCGGATCGAAAAGATTATGCGCCAGCTCCTCAACTTCGGCCGCACTGAGCCCCTGAAAACCCGACGGATCGATATCGCCCTGCTCATTGAGGAGTGCGCCGCCCTGCTCGGCTACCGCCTGAGGAACATCGAACTGGTTTCCAACGTCAAGGTCGACGGCGAGCACGACCTCGACGCCGAGGCACTGAAACAGATTGTTATCAATATCGGCCTCAACGCTATCCAGGCCATGCCGGACGGCGGTCGTCTGGAAATCGACTGCCGACAGGAGGGCGAAATGCTGGTGTTTCGGTTTTCTGACACCGGGCTGGGTATTGCCCCGGAAAATCTGCCGCGCATTTTTGACCCCTTCTACACCACCAAAGAGGTCGGCGAAGGCACCGGCCTGGGCCTGGCCGTCACCTATGCCCTGGTCGAGCGGATGGCGGGACGGATCGCTGTTGAAAGCTGGCCGGATAAGGGCACCATCTTCACCTTGACCATTCCCCCGGCCAGAAGCACCGATAACTCCCCACCACCACCTCAAGACCCGCCGCAGGACACCACCAACCTCCATCAGGGCTAAGCAATGCCGACCATCCTTCTTGCTGAAGATGACGAAATCATCAGGATCTCCGTCTATGATCGCTTGAAAAAGCAGGGTTGGCAGGTACATCAGGCGGCGGATGGACTGGCGGCCGTCGCCCTCTGTGAAGAAAACCACTACCACCTGGTGATTACCGATATCCGGATGCCCGGCCTGGACGGCCTGGGAGTCCTCCGCCACCTCCGCAGCCACAGTCCCGACAGCGATGTGATCATCATGACCGCCTACGGCTCGGTTGACGATGCCATTCGCTGCCTGCGGCTCGGCGCGACCGAATACATCCTCAAACCTTTTGATATGGATGACCTGGTCATCCGGGTTAACCGCCTGCTTGACACCCAGGCGGTCAAGGCAAAATACGCCGCCCTCGAGGCCTCGTGTCTGCATCAGGACCGGCGGCTGTTTGGCGACAGCCAGGCGATGGGCCAGGTCTATAGGATCATCGAACAGGCCGCACCGACCAACGCCACCATCCTGATCACTGGGGAATCGGGAACCGGCAAGGAGCTGGCAGCCCGGGCGATTCATGCCGCCAGCCCCCGCCGCAATCGCCCTTTTGTGGCAATCAACTGCGCCGCCATCCCCGAAGGGTTGATGGAGTCGGAACTCTTCGGCCATGAACGGGGGGCATTTACCGGCGCCGACCAGCAGCGCAAAGGGCGTTTTGAACTGGCCGATAACGGCACCCTGCTGCTCGATGAACTGGGGGATCTGCCCGGCCCGCTCCAGGCCAAACTGCTGCGGGTTCTTCAGGAGAGCCGGTTTGAACGGGTCGGGGGAAACAGGGCCATCGGCGTGGATGTGCGGATCATTGCCTGCACCTCAAAGGATCTGGAACGGGAGGTCGAAACGGGGAATTTTCGCCAGGACCTGCTCTACCGGCTACAGGTCATTCCCCTGCGCATGCCGCCCCTCCGGGAGCACCCTGAGGACATTTCTCTGCTCTGTCAGGTCTTCCTCGACGAATTCCGCCGGTTGCATGGCCGGAGTGTGACGATTTCCCCGGAAGCGATCCACTGCCTCGAGCAGTATGCGTTCCCCGGCAACGCCCGCGAACTGCGTAACCTGATGGAACGGGCCCTGGTACTCTGCCGCGGCACGGCAATCTCCGCCGCCGACCTCCCGGTGGAGATCAGCCGGCAGACCGTGCGGGGTGACTCGCTTTTTCATCTTGCCACCCATCTGGCAATCGCCGAAAAAGCCTGCCTGAAACGGGCCCTGGCAGAAACCGGCGGCAACCGCGCTGAAGCGGCGAACCTGCTCGGTATCAGCCGGAAAAACCTCTGGGAGAAGATGAAAACCCACCAACTGGAATAGGCGATAATTCCCGCTGCGGCAACAGCCTGCGGATCACCCAGCGGGATTTTCCGGCGGAGGACCGGACTGTGCGGCGGCAAGCGACTGACGGAGGGCCTCAAAGAGGATGACCGCCGCTGCCGCCGAACTGTTCAGGGAATCGAGGCTACCCTGCATCGGGATGGTAATCAGCGCATCGCAGGCCTTTTTCACCAGCGGCCTGAGCCCCCGGCCTTCTGAACCAACCACCAGACAGGCGGGTACAGCCAGGTCGGTGGCATAGAGCCCCTGGGCATCATCGTCCTTTACCGCACCAAAGAACCAGAAGCCGATTTTTTTCAAGGCCTTGAGCGCCTCGACGAGGTTGGTTACCTGACAGATGTCGAGATGGGAAATGGCGCCGGCTGAGGCCTTGGCCGCCGTTCCTCCCAGAGGGGCAGAGCGCTCTCGGGTAATCACCATCCCGGCCGCCCCGGCGGCAACTGCCGAGCGGATAATCGCCCCGAGATTGTGCGGGTCCTGCAGCGAGTCGGCGACCATCAGCCGAACCAGCTCTCCTCGGGCGATCCGCCCCTGCAAGCGGTGGAGCAGCTCGGTAAAATCAACCAGAGCAATCTCACTCTGCCGGGCGACAATCCCCTGATGGCGGATCTGCCCGGCACCTTCGCCGGTAATCTTCAGATTTCCGGTGAAAGCAACCCGTATCCCGGCGGAACGGGCCAGAGTGATGATCTCCTCGATTTTCGAGCCCCGTTTGTCGCGCTGCAGATAGATTTCGCTAAACCTTTCCGGCTCATTTTTCAGCCCCTCGAGAACCGGATGGACCCCCCAGAGCAGATCCTCACTGAGGCGAATCCGTTTCTCTTCGTTTGGGCTCTTTTTTTCTCTGCCAGCTACCACCGGGCACCTCGTAAGTCGATGGGTTCGCCGGAGGGGCGGCGGTGCGCCCGGGCCCGCTCGGCAAGGACGATCGCCGCAAGCAGCTCGGCAGCTTCCTCGAGGTTATCGTTGATGATCAGGTACTGGTACTCTTCGGCCGCGCGCAGCTCGTCTCTGGCATTGTTCAGCCGCAGGGCCAGACGCTCTGCATCCTCGGTGCCCCGTCCACGCAAACGTCTCTCCAGTTCGGCAAGATCAGGCGGTGCGATAAAGATCTCGGTAACCGGCAGGCTGCTGTCCTGACGTAACAGAGCCGCACCTTGAACATCAATATCAAGAATAACATCAAGGCCCTGCTCGAGCTGGGCAACGATCGCCGGGCGACTGGTACCGTAGAGATTGCCGTGTACCGTGGCATGTTCGACGAAGAGCCCTTCTTCGACCATCGCCCTGAATTCGCTGGGGGAGACGAAATGGTAGTCGACGCCATTCCTTTCCCCGGGCCTGGGCAGCCGGGTAGTGTGCGAGACCGAAAAAGCCAGTCCACCAAGGCGTGCCATCAGCCGTTTGAGCAGCGTTGTCTTCCCTGCCCCGGAGGGGGCGGAAACCACAAAAAGCCGGCCGCAGGTCATGGCAGATCCTGGGCGGAAACGCCCCGCCCCTGAAGAAGATACTCAGCGAGTTGGCTTGCCGGTCGCAGTGCCTGAAGGCGCTGGCCGATGGTGTCCGGCTGAACCGAAGAGAGGACGACGTGGTTGGAGTCCATAATCAAAATCGACCGGGTCCGCCGTCCCTCGGTGACATCGATCAACCGATTTTCGTTCTTGGCGTTCTCTTTTAACTTCCGTGCCGGTGAGGAGCCGGTATTGATCACCGCAATAATCCGCTCCGCCATCACCGTGTTGCCGAAACCAACATTTAAAAGCTGCATGGCGCTCCTCCTCACGGGGCCGCTGAAGCGGCACCTCTCGCTTTGCTACTCGATATTTTGCACCTGTTCGCGGATTTTTTCCAGTTCGCTTTTCAACTCAACGCTGCGGTGGGCAACGGCGGCATCGGTAATTTTTGCAGCAAGGGTGTTGACCTCGCGAAGAAACTCCTGGATGAGAAAATCGAGCTTTCGGCCTACCCCACCGCTCTCCTCGAGAAACCGGCCAAACTGCTCCATGTGAGAGCGTAGCCGGACAATCTCTTCGGTGACATCGGTCTTGTCGGCCATCAGCGCCACCTCCTGGGCCAACCGTGCTTCGTCAAGCTGCACATTGCCAAGGAGTTTCTCGAGCCGTTCCTGGAGAGTATGCCGCCGCTGCCGGACCAGTTCCGGCACCCCGGTCTCGATAGCCGCGACAGTTTCGGCAAAAAATGCCAGACGAGAGTTGAGGTCGGTGGCCAGAGCCTCTCCTTCCTGGGCCCGCATCGCGGTACAGGCAGCCAG
>JAZBOD010000141.1:0-2039 GCA_036350955.1 Desulforhopalus sp.
CACAGAAAGCGATCAAAAAGGCCATGCGCGGCCGACCGCCAGGAACGGGGCAGAAGAAATCGACTACCGTCAGGTTCGACAACGACATTCTCGATGCCTTCAAATCCACCGGCAAGGGTTGGCAGAGCCGCATGAATGCCGCCCTCCGCGACTGGTTGAAGGAACATGGGCCGTGATGCAACCTGCAGATTTCTCGACGCATCCCATTCATCGATAACTCCCGGTGCAAGTCGAACTCGACCACCGACTTTTTAATTCCACATTGTCCTACAACCCCAACCACAGGAGGTGCACCATGAAAGTATCGCAGGCCGTCGATTTCCATCTGCAGTATCACAGAGTCAACTCCAAAAAAAAATACCGTCAAAACCTGTGAGTTCGTCCTCACCCGTTTCACCACCCGATTCGGCAAACGCGATCTCGCAAGCATTTCCCAGGAGGAGGTCCTGGAGTTTCTGCTTTCCCTGACGAAAAACAACAAGCAAGCCACTAAGCGGAATCGATATTCAGTACTCGCATCCTTCTACAATTTCAGCATCAACACCGGCCTGCCAGCACTTACCAATCCCTGCAACACCTCGGTCATCAGAAAGATCTTCAAGCGCCCACAAGCTCTCCAGTGGAATATCGTCGATAAGGAGACTGTTGACGAGATCATCTTTCGAACCATGAACCCCAGGAACCGGCTGATCCTGGAACTGATGGCCAGGGGCGGCATGCGAGTCGGCGAAGTCCTGAACCTCACCCCGGCGGATATCCAAGAGAGAAGCCTGACCATCCAAAACCCGAAAAGTGGGCGTGCCGAAGAGACTGTTTATGTTTCACGAAAAATACTGGTAAGGTTAACCAGCTATGTAATGGCTCAAAATATCGGCAAAAACAACCGGATTTTCCCAATTTCTTATGTAGCTGCCTGGTCTATGGTGAGCAAAGCGGGAAAAATGGTTGATATCGAACTGCGGCCACATGATCTTCGGCGGCATGCAGCCACTTATGCCTCAAGGTCTGGTACTCCGATTGAAATCGTCAGTAAGGTCATCCTGCGGCATCCAGACCTCTCAACTACGCAACGGTACCTCGGGAAAGTGAATGACACAGAAGCAATCCGGTGGATCGAGACTCTTTATGGATAGACCGCCTCAAGGGGCGAGGCCGTTTCCTCGCCCTCTTTTGGGCAACAGTAGTAGTCTTCACCGCCGGTAGGCAGGCGAGCACAGAAGATTTGTACTGGAAAGTTAGTGGAATGCCGGTCGTAGCTGAGAATTTTCCTCTCAAATGTTCCGAGTAGAGTCGCCTGAGGAGGATCTTTGGCAAGATCCTCTTTGCAGTTGCTCCATTTCTGGGCAATTCTGAGTGTTTAGTCGATTCGACCCTCACAGGAAGAAGGTACTGATTCGGGAATTTATGAAATGACAAATATTTGAGTTGGCAATTATAACGCGGCTAATCAGCGGAGCGCTAAAAAAGCTGCGCCCGCTGATTAGCCGCGTTGGGCGGTCATATGTTGTACCAATATTGGCTTGCAATCGCGGCGGCCAGACCGGCATTCACTTCGCCTGCACGATGCCCGGTGGATTCCAGCTGCCTGAGCCTGCTGGAAGGATGGAAGGTGCATCGGTCTTCGGCCAATAGAGACGCATCACAAGGTAAATCGTGTTATCTGGTGCCGGAAGCCAATTGGCTTCCTTGTCCTTGCCCGGCGAATCTTTCTGGATGTAGAGCGTAATTGATTCGTCCGCATTCTTCTTCAAGTCAGGCAACATGGGCGAGTTGATAAGATAGCGATTGATCGGATTCTTGGTCAGGAGCTGTGTCTTGCCGTCGTATAATGTCACTGACCAGAAAGAGTTCACGGGCGGCAGTTTTCCGGCCGGGAAGGTAATTGTGTAGTTGTGCTTGCTGGTATCGAGTGTCTTGCCGGCCGCATCGGTGCGGGTCATGGGATACATGGCCTCGACGCTATCATTGCCGTAAATACCACCCTTGGCCGCAGCGGCCCGCTTGAGCCAATCGCCGTTGTAGAAAGCGCTGTCACCGAA
>JAZBOD010000142.1:0-8830 GCA_036350955.1 Desulforhopalus sp.
CGATCGGGATTGGCTCGGGAATGGTCTGGCGGGACCAGGCATCCCAGTTGAAGATCAACGCATCGCGTGCCGAAATGGCGGTGCGGAGAACGCGGATCAGCACCTCCTCCCTGCCGGGAACCGGCAGGGGCACCTCTTCGAGCCACAGTCCCGCGCCATGCTTGGTCTTCACCAGAGCCTGCATTGTTGCCATGCCCTTTCCCCCTCTCCTCTATCGTCTCTTTGCCAGGGCAACCCCCCTTTTCTTATCGGGTGCGACGGCCGGGAAAGAGGCGGTGGAACCGCAGCATCTCCTCCGGCAGCGGCGCGGTCCACTCCATGGCTGCGCCGCTGACCGGATGCAGAAGGGCCAGGCGTCGCGAGTGCAAACACTGTCTGGCCAGAGAGATTCCCGCCATATCTGCCGGGCCGCCATAACGGCTGTCGCCGAGCAGCGGATGACCGGCGTCCGCTGCCTGTGCTCTGATCTGATGGGTCCGGCCGGTTTCCAGCCGGACCTCGATCAGGCTGGCCGCCTGGTAGTGACAGAGGGTCCGGTAGCAGGTGACGGCCTCCTTGCCGCCGTGGTCGACCGTACGTATCCGGTTCCCGCGGCGGTCTCTGGCCAGTTGGCTTTGCCAGACACCGTGCTCCGGCTGGAGATGGCCGGTGACCAGCGCGAGATAGTGTTTGGCGGCAGAGCGGTCACGGATCTGTTCGGTCAAGCCTTTATGGGCCCGGGGGTGAATCGAAAAGACGATTACCCCGCTGGTGTCCCGATCGAGCCGTTGGACCATACCGATCTCCAGTTTGCGGCCAAAGCGGGTATCTCGCTTCAGCCAGACCTGCAGGGCCTCATAGAGCGTTCCCCGGTAGCGGGCCAGGGTCGGCTGGGTCTCCACTCCGGCAGGTTTGTTGAGGACAAGCAGGTAGTTGTCCTGGAAGAGGACATCTGCCGCGGTGATCCGGAACGGCTCAAGTGGGCCGTTATCCTGATGGATCTCCAGCCGCTGGCCGGCAGCGAGGAGCAGTCCGGACTTTCGCATGCGCCGGCCGTCGACATGTACGCCGCCGAGGTCGATGCGCGCCCGAACTTCCCCCCGGGAACGGCCGGCCAGCCTCTCGGCCAGGAAGTGATCGAGTCGCCGGCCGGCGTCTGCGCCAGCGGTCTGAAAACGATGAATCATCGTGGCTGATCAACGCAGTCGGTTTGTTGTTGCCGGACTCGCCTTTAGCCTCTGGAACCCAGCCGCAGACCTCCGTGGATAAAATAGGTCTCACCGGCCAGGGCCTCATTTTTATAGATATCACATGCCAGAGTGGCGACCTCCTCCGGTTCGATCAGCCGACCGATGGGCACCTCAGCGAGAATTTTGTCGAGCGCCTTCTGGTTCATGTTCCTTACCATGTCGGTGCCGACATAGCCGGGGGCGATGGCGACACAGCGGATTCGGTCGGCAATCTTCCGGCGAAAGAATTCGGCGGTAATGACCTTCGGCATGACGCTCATCGCCGCCTTGGTCGAGGCGTAGTTGATCTGGCCGGCGGTGCCCAGCGATCCGGTGGAAGAGACCAGGCAGATCAGCCCACGGCAGCGGTGGTTGATCATCTGTTCGGCGCACTCCCGTACGGTGAGAAAGACCCCGGTGAGGTTGATGTCGACGACCATTTGCCAGTCCTGGAGCGACATTTTTCCGGTAACTTTACCGGTTTCTCGATCCGGTGAGAGGAGAAGACCATCGCGGATGATTCCGGCGAAGGGCGCTACCAGGTTGATTCTCCCCATCTTTTCCATGGCAAAAGCAGCCAGGGCGGAGCAGTCCTCCTCCCGGGTTACGTTGCCGACAAAGGTCTCTACCCCGCCACCCAGTTCCGCCTTGGCCTTTTCCAGGGCTTCGCCGTTAATATCGGCGATTACCGCCCTGCCACCCAACTCCAGCCACCGGCGAGCCAGCGCCATACCGATTCCGCCGCTGCCGCCGGTAATAACTGCGCCGGCCCCCTCTATCTTGAGCATCTTTGGTTCCTCCGTTGTCAAAAATCTCTGCTCTTGACCGGTTATAGGTCAAGGCTCTCTGTATTCATTAGAAAAGGGCAGGACCTTCTTTGTCAAGGTGATAATGCGGAGGTGAAGCTGTCGGCTCGTGCTGTTGTCCAGAAAAGTGGCGGCACACTCTCCCCGAAGGCCACAGGAAACGGCCATGACAGACCGAGAATGCGCCGATGGCAATGACGGGCCTTTTCGCCACTTTCTGGAGTCCACAGAAGTTTTAATCCGATGAATCGAGGAGGAAAAAACTTTGCAGATCGGCCAGGAGAGGGTAATTTGGCTTGCAAAAAATACTGTCGCTTTGCCAGGAAAAGGGATCTTGAGCAGTGTCCTGGCATGGTGACCCCACCAGTCCAGTCTGGGTCTTGCCCTGGTCGCCTTTTGCCTGCCATGATGTTGACGAGTCGATGACCATATTTTGCCTGCGGCATGATCTGAAAAACCCTATAGCGAAGGGAAAGAATGAAAACCACTAAAGTACTGATTATTGACGATGAAATGGAATTTGCCAATACCCTTGCCGAGCGGTTGAGGAAAAGAGGCTTTGTCAGCAAGGCGGCCAACGGTGCAGATGCCGCAATAGCCATCCTGGATGATGGCTGGATACCGGAGGTGGTGATTCTTGATCTGCAGATGCCCGGCTACGACGGCCTGGCTACTCTGGATAAGCTCAAAGCCCGGTCACCGGCGACCGAAGTGATCATGCTCACCGGCCACCCATCAACGATCAGCGGTGTTCAGGGGATGCATAAGGGACTCTTTGATTATCTGATGAAGCCGGTATCAATCGATATCCTTATCGAAAAAATTGAGGCAGCCCTGCAGAAGCGGTTGTCCGGGGGGAATTGATCGTGGCCTTTCCCCGCAGCGGCCGTCTGCTGAACACATTCTGGTTTGGCCCGGCAACGGCCTAGCCCGGAGAGCTTTTCCGGCAATTTTTCCTACAGCGGGAGGTGTCGACTGTCAGGATGAATGGTCTACCAGCAGTCGGCTGAGGTATTGGGCCGGATGGCAGACCTTTAGGCCGTCCTCCTGGGTGAGCCGCCCGGTGAGGTTGATCCGGCAGACCGGACAGTCGGTCAACCACAGGCGGGCACCGCTGCGCCGGGCACCGGCGATTTTCGCCGCGGCAAGTTTTCCGGCAATTTCCGGGTACTCGTAAAAAAAAGTGCCGCCCCCGCCACAGCAGTCAAGGCTGTTCTCGGCGGGCAGGAAGTTGATCCCGGGCAGGGCACGGAGCAGGCGGTCGGCCGGGGCGAAGCTGTTTTTCAGGTGACAGGGCGCGTGGTAGGTGACCCGGTCAGGGCTGATTTTCAGCAGGGTGCTGAGCCTGTCGCGCCGATGATAGAGGAAAGAGAGCAGATCGGTAACCTTTTCGGCGATCGCCAGGGCCGGTTGTGGGTCCTCTCCAGCCTGGGCGATAATCTTCGGGAACTCTTTTTTCAGAGCGCTGCCGCAGGTCGGGCAGTCGACAATCACCGCCTCCACCCCGTTGGTGGTCAGCGCCGCGATGTTTTGCAGGATATTGTCGCGGGCCTCGGTAATCCTACCGTGGTAGAGCATTGGTATGCTGCAGCAGGTCTGCTGTGCGGGAATAATCACCCGGTAACCGAGGGCGGTGAGCAGCCGGAGGGTGGCGTGGCCGGTCTCGGCAAAAATATAATTGGTCGCACAGCCGGTAAAGTAGAGTACGGTGCCACGCTCCTCCCCTTGCGGGGGGGAGACTTCGGGGACCGTTTGCCGAAAGGCTTTCCGGTTAAGGGTCGGCAACTGTTGTAAAGTCATCTCGGCCAACTGGTATCTTTTCTGGAAAGATTCAGGAAGCAGGTTCTGGCTCCAGCGGGCGACGCCGACCGCCAGGCGCAGCCGGTGCTCCCGGGCGAGCAGGTAGACCAGTCCCCTGATCTCCAGCCGGTCACCGTGTTCCTTGACCATTTTCGCCCGCATCGCCATAAACCGGGAATAGTGGTCGATGCCGGAGGGGCAGGTGGCCGCGCAACTGCCGCACATCAGGCAGCGGTTGATCAGTTCCTTGAGATAGGCAGAGGAGGGCAACCTGCCGCGCTGGTGGGCCTCGATGAGCTGGATCCTCGCCCGGGGGGAAGCCTGTTCCTCAAGGAGCACCCGGTGCACCGGGCAGACGGCCAGGCAGAGCCCGCATCTGCCGCAGGCACTGCTGTCGTTGTCGATCATAAAAATTTCCCCGGGTTGAGGATATTCTCCGGATCAACGGCCCCTTTGATCTGTCTGTGAAAATCGAGGGAATCCTGGTCCATCACCAGGGGCAGAAAAGGGGCTTTGGCCATGCCGATCCCGTGCTCGCCGGAGAGGGTGCCGCCGAGAGCGGCACCGGCGGCAAAGATCTCGGCAAAGGCCTGGAGGACCCGCTCCCAGCCGGCACGGTCGCTGCGGTCGGCGGCAATCAGGGGGTGCAGGTTGCCGTCACCGGCATGGGCGAGGACACTGATGGCGACCCCATATTTTTCCCCGATTGCGTGGATCCTGCGGATCATCTCCGGGACCTTGCTGACCGGGACGGTGACATCCTCGGTGAGGATGTCCGGGGCAATCTTGGCAAAGACTCCGTAGGCCTGGCGCCGGGCTGCCCAGAGTTTTTCCCGTTCCGCCGGGGTGTCGGCCTGGTTGATGGCCACCGCACCGTGTTCGCCAACTTTTTCGACAATCCGCCGCATTTCCCGCCGGCAGGTCTCAACACTGCCATCAACCTCGATGAGCAGCACCCCTTCCGCCTCCCGGGGCAGGCCCAACTGGACCGCATCCTCGATGGCGTTGACGGTGATCTTGTCCATCAACTCCATGGCCACCGGGATGATGCCGGCACCGATGATCGACGATACCGCCCGGGCGGTATCGTCGAGGTCGGCAAAGGTGACCAGCGCCGTCCTCACCGTCTCCGGGCTTGGGACCACCTTGAGGGTGATTTCGGTGACCAGACCAAGAGTTCCTTCCGATCCGCAGAACAGGGCGGCAAGTTTGTAGCCGGTGACGTCTTTGACATTTTTGCTGCCGAAACGGACCACCTTGCCCGAGGCAAGCACCACCTGCATCCCGAGAACATAGTCGACGGTGACCCCGTATTTCAGACAGCGGGGGCCGCCGGCGTTAAGGGCGACATTGCCACCGATCGTCGAAATATTCAGCGAACTGGGATCCGGTGGGTAGAAAAAGCCAAAGGGGGCCAGAGCCTTCTGCAGGTCACCATTGATCACCCCTGGTTCAACGATTGCGTAACGGTCCGCGGTGTTGATCTCAATGATCCGGTTCATTTTGGAAAAACAGAGAACGATGCCTTGCCGCGCCGGAACGGAAGCACCGCAGAGGCTGGTTCCCGCCCCCCGGGGGGTGATCGGGATCTTTGCCGCTGCGGCGATACTCACCACCGCAGCGACCTCTTCGGTGGTGAGCGGGAAGAGCACTGCCTCCGGCAGCCCCTCCTCCAGAGAGGAGTCGTAGGCGTAGCAGACGAGATCCTCGGGACGGTCGAGGTAGCGGGTCGTGCCGACAAGGTCGATCAGGGCGGTGCGGAGGGTGGCGTTAAGCATTGGTTGTGCCTTCAGGAAAGGAGCATTTCGGGAAGGAAAAGTGAAATCCAGGGGAGATAGGTGATCAGCAGCAGGCATCCGAGCATCAGCCCGAGAAAGGGCAAAACCCCGCGGGCAACCCTGGTCATCGGCTGATTGCTGATTCCGGCGGCAACGAAGAGGTTGAGGCCAAAGGGCGGGGTGAGCATGCCGATCTGGATATTCAGGACCATGACGATGCCAAAGTGGACCAGATCGATGCCATACTGATTGAGGGTCTCGAGAAAAAGCGGGGCGAGGATCAACATCGCACTGACATCATCGACGAAACAGCCGAGGATCAGGAAAAGCAGATTGACGGTAAGCAGAAACATCCACGGACTGTCGATGGAGGAGACGATCAGCGCTGCCAGCTGCTGGGGAAGTTGTTCAGCGGTAAGCAGCCAGACGAAGGTCATCGCGCAGGAGAGGATAAAGAGGAGGCAGGCAGAGAGCACTGCTGCCTCGCGGCAGATGGCGGTAATTTCACCAGGGCCGAACTCCCGATAGATAAACATCTCCACCGCCAAGGCGTAGATCACGCTGACCGCCGCCGCCTCGGTGGGGGTGAAAATCCCGGAGTAGATGCCGCCGAGAACAATCACCGGCAGGAGCAGGGCCCAGAAACCGCGGCGGGTGGCGCGGAGCAGCTGGCCCGGGGTGGGGCGGGCGGTGATTTGCCAGCCGCGCTGCCGGGCAATGACCCAGGTGTAGGCCATCAGCACCAAGCCGATCAGCAGTCCCGGCAGGACTCCGGCGAGAAACATTTTCGCCACCGAAACGTTCATCACCAGACAGTAGAGGATCATCGGAATCGATGGGGGGATGATGATGCCCAGGGAGCCGGAGACGGTAATCAGCCCGAGGGAAAAGCCATTGCTGTAGCCGGCTTTGAGCAGTGCCGGGATCATGATCGAGCCGATGGCGACGACAGTTGCCGGAGAAGAACCGGAGATCGCCGCAAAAAACATGCAGGCGAGGATGCCGGCAATCCCCAGCCCCCCGGGAAACCAGCCGACCAGCGCGTTGACGAAATCGACCAGTCGCCGGGCGATCCCGCCGCGGGTCATGATCGCCCCGGCGAGGATGAAAAAGGGTACCGCCAGCAGGACGAACTTGTCCAGGGCATTGAACAGCTGCTGAGGGAGAATTTGCAGGGGGGTGGTGGTGAACAGGGTCAGGGAGAGGGCAGTGGTGATCCCGAGAATCACCGCCAGGGGCATGCCGGCCAGGAGCAGCAGGAAAAAACAGGCGCAGATCAAGAGAATCATTGGCGCGAAGGTCCTTCCTTTTCGGCGATATCCTGGTTCAGGCTGGTGATCAGTGAACAACCCGAGAGCAGATAGCGGGTGGCGATAACCAGCGAGAAGATCGGGATGGGCAGGTAGGCAAGATACATCGGTAGGCCCATTGCCGGGGAGGTGTTGCCGAAACCGTGCAGCCGCAGGATGGTTTTCCAGGCATACCAGGCAATGACCAGGAAAAAGAGGCTGGAAAGGAAAGCGACCGATCCCCGGACGATCTCCTGCCAGGGTCGGGCCAGATGGGAGACGGCCAGGTCCATGCTGAAATGGCTGCCGGTTTTCACTCCGATGGCCGCGCCGAGAAAGGCGATAAAGACCGCAAGGAATCGGCCCAACTCTTCATACCAGGTGAAGCTGTAGTTAAACAGGTACCTGGAGACCACCTGGATGAAGCCGATCAGCGCCAGACCGAGAATGGTCCAGACCAGCACGGTGTTTTCCACCCGATCGAGCATCCGGCTGAGCCGCCTCCAGGGGAGTTTTCTTGCCGCCACCTTCCTGCACACCCTTTGGCGAGGGGCCTGTCGAAGAGATGACGGCGAGGGGGATCGCCGCAACCGTCATCTCCGGCTGCCGTCTCTACCGGTATTGACTGATCTTGTTCTGAGTGAAGTCAAACAGCTCCTCTCCCACTTTGGGCCGATACTTGTCCCAGACCGGCAGCATCGCCTTGCGGAACGCTTCCCGCTCCTCGGGCGAGAGGCGGATCAGTTCGATGTTATTGGCGGCGGCGTAGTCGTCGATGGAGAGTCCGCTTCCCGGGAGACGCTGGTGAAGTTCGGCATTGACCTGCCGGTTGGCAACAATGCCCACCCGGGCGGCTTCCCGAAAGAGTTGCTGGTCCTCCGGCGACAGGGAACTCCAGAAGTCGTTGGCGACGATGACCACACATTCGGTGAGCGAGTGCTGGGTCAGGGTGAGGTAGCTGGTGACCTCGGTGAATTTCATCAATACCGTGGTGAGTACCGGATTTTCCTGGGCATCGATCACCCCGGTCTGCAGGGCGTTGTAAATCTCCGGAAACGGCAGGCCTACAGGAGAGGCGCCGAGCTGCTTGAAGGTGTCGATATGCAGCGGCGAGTTCATTACCCGGATTTTCATCCCCTGAAGATCCTCAGGAGTGCGCACCGGGCGCTTGGAGTTACTCAGGTCGCGGATCTCATTTTCGGTCCAGCCAATCGCGGTAAAGCCTTTGGCGGGGAAAAAGGAGAAGAAATGTTCCTGAAACTGAGGGTCGTCAAGCACCGCATAGGCGGTCTGCCGGTCAGGAAAGAGAAAGGGCATGTCAAGAACTGCGGCCTGGGGGACAAAGTTCTGCAGCACAGCGGTGGATACGGTGGCAATCTCCAGGGTTCCGCCCTGAACCTGTTCGGCTAAGGAGAGTTCACCGCCGAGCTGGCCGCCGGGGAAGAGGGCCACTTCGATCCGGCCCCCGCTCTTTTCCTTGAGAAATTCGGCGAAGGCCTCGGCTGCCTTTGACTGGCCGTGGAACGGCGGGGCGACATGGCCAAATTTGGCCTGGATCACCGGGGCGGCGAGGGTGTTTTCGGGGAGTCCGCCAAAACAGGCGAGAACCAGGAAAGCACCGGTGAGCAAGAGTTTCTGGGGTCTGAGAAAGCTGTTCATGGTAATATTTCCTTTAGACAATGAGGCTGGGCGGCCACCGACTCAAGGTGGATCTCAAGCAGCGGTATACGCCGGTGATGCTGTTTGGGGCTGGCGGTCACCATCGAGGAAAAGCACACGGGATTAAAGCCGGTAGACGCCCGTACACCAAAGAGCCTTTTGCAAATCGCGCCAAGGACTATGGTTTCCCTCCTGCAGCAGAGAAGTCATAAAACCAGGTACCGATCATAGCGAAAGTTTTTTGCTTGTCAATGGATATTCAGGGCCTTGGCCGGACTTGCCGAAAGCAA
>JAZBOD010000143.1:0-4627 GCA_036350955.1 Desulforhopalus sp.
CCAGGCGGTGATCAGGCTTATCTGCAGATATTTGGTCAACATCGCTCAGCCCAAAAGATCGGGGAGAAGGTATTCCAGCCCCAGGCAGAGCAGCAGCACCGCGAGCGGGACGCTGACCGCCAGGGCGACGATCACCCGTTTGCGAAACAGGCTGAAGTACATCAGCAGCAGTTTCAGATCGAGCATTGGCCCAAGGACCATAAAGGCCATCTGCGCACTGCCCGGGAGCAGTCCGCGAAAACTTGCGGCAATAAAGGCGTCGGCCTCGCTGCACAGGTTCAAGGCTACCGCCATGGCCATCATGATCAGAATCGCCAGCCAGGGCGAGGACTGCAGACCGAGGAAGGTCTCCATCGCCACCATGCTGCGCAGTAGCGCGGCGATAAAGGCGCCGATCACCAGGTATTTACCGACCGCAAAAAAATCATCGCAGGCGTGTTCCAGGGCATGACGGAGACGGCCGAGTTTCCCCTGGCCGGTCTCGCCGGGAAAGCAGCCACAACCGCTCGCTTCACCGCCGGGCAGGTCCTGCCGTACCCCCTGGTTGAGGGAAATGAAGCGGCCAAAAAGCAGGCCGATGGTAACGGCCACCAGGTAGCCACTGCCCAGGCGGACCAGAACCACCCGCCAGTCCCAGGCATAGGCGACCGCGGTCGAGAGGGCGACAATGCTGTTGACAATCGGCCCGCCGAGAAGAAAAGCTATCGCTGCTCCAAAGGGAACCCCCTTGCCGAGCAGCCTGCGGACCACCGGGACAATGGCGCATTCACAGACCGGAATAACCAGGCCCATCGCCCCGGAAATAAACACCGCCCGCAGGGGATGGCGGCCGAAAAATCTTTCCACCAAAACCAGGGGAACAAAGACCTCGATCAACCCTCCGGCAAGGGCTCCAAGAAGCATGAAAGGGAGTGCCTCAAGGAGAATGGCGAGAAAATTGATAGCGATATTGTCGACCAGGTTCTTCCAGGCAGGGGTGGTACCCATCACCAGGAGAAAACCGGCATAGACCAGGAAAAGCACCTCCAGACACCAGCCGAGATCGCGGGAAAGAGGCGGCGCTTCCGCCGGTGGCCGGTGCATCGGGATGGGAAGAGCAACGGGTCTTTTCATGGTTTCCTCTATGCCAAACGGGCAGGGTGTGGCGGCAAAAAATAAAGATTCCGGCAGAGTGTAACAGAGGAACCAGCCAAGGCGCCAGTCAGGCCACTATATTGCATAACAGTCTAGACGCAAAGGGAAAAATATGGAAAGAGCGACAATGCCTCAAAAAGGCGGGGAATATCAGGCGATAGTCGTCGGTGGCGGACCGGCGGGTTTGATGGCCGCCGAACAGCTCCTCCGCCAGGGGGTGGCGGTCGATCTGTTCGAGGCCATGCCGACGGTCGCCCGCAAGTTGCTCGTCGCCGGACAGGGTGGTCTGAACCTCACCCGGGCCGAACCACTGGCAGACTTTCTCGCTCGCTACCCACAGCTGCCCCCACCACTGTCTCGGGCGTTACGCCAATTTGACCCGGAACAGCTGCGCGTCTGGGTGGCAGAGCTGGGTATCACCACCCTGGTCGGCTCCACCGGCCGGGTCTACCCGCAGGGAATGGGCAGCGAACCGCTACTCTCCGCCTGGCGGCAACGCCTCGACCTTTTCGGCCTGAGGATTCACCCCCGGCACCACTGGCAGGGCTGGGATGAACGAGGTTCGCATCTTTTCCAGACCCCCGAGGGGTGGTGCAGGGTCAAGGCCGGGGCGGCGGTCTTTGCCCTGGGCGGGGGCAGCTGGCCGCAGCTCGGCTCGACCGGCTCCTGGGTGAGCCATTTTCAGGCGGCAGAGATTGCCACCGCGCAGCTGCAGCCAGCCAATTGCGGCTTTGACGCAGCCCTCAGCGACCACTTCCTCACCCGCCACCAGGGAGAGCCATTGAAGAACGTGGTACTCTCCTGCAGCCTGGCCGATGGCCAGAGCTTTTCCCGCCGGGGCGAACTGCTGGTCACCGCCACCGGACTGGAAGGGGGGCTGATCTACGCCGCTGGTCCGATGCTCCGGGCGGCCCTGGCCGCCGGGGCCCCGGCAGTGATCCATCTCGACCTCTGCCCGGACTGGCCAGCCCAGCGGCTGGTAGAGAGGCTGCAGCGCCCACGTGGTTCCCGCTCGCTGGCCTCCCACCTGGAGAGATCGATCGGCCTGAAAGGGGTACAACGCGGCCTGCTCTATGAGTCTGTTCCCCAGGCCGACTTCAGCCAAGCGGCACAGCTGGCAAGGTGGATCAAACGGCTGCCGGTCACCCTGCTCCGCCCTCGCCCGCTGGCTGAGGCGCTCAGCAGTGCCGGCGGGGTGGTATTTTCCGAAATCGATGATGATTTGATGCTCCACCGCCGTCCCGGGACCTTCTGCGCCGGGGAGATGCTCGACTGGGAGGCCCCCACCGGCGGCTACCTGCTTACCGCCTGCCTGGCCACCGGCCGACTGGCCGGCCGGGCTGCGGCGGCCTGGTACCATGGTTCTGCCACCACGCAGCAGCAATAAACCAGCCGAGGTTCTCTTCAGCCGGTACTGCGCTGTCCGGCGATAAACCGGTCGATCAACAGCCGGGATATACTGATTTTCGAGGGCAGCAGCGGCAGGGCGTCGGCACTGAACCATGCGGCCTCTTCGATCTCTTCGCCGTCGACGAGCAGCTCGCCGCCGGCGTAAACGGCGGTAAAGCCGATCATCAGCGAGTGGGGAAAGGGCCACGGCTGACTGGCAACGTACTCGACATTTCCCACCAGGATATTGGTCTCCTCGCGGACCTCACGACGCACCGCCTCCTCCAGGGTTTCACCAGGTTCGACAAAACCGGCGAGAGTGCTGTACATCCCTTGCGGGTAGCGCGGCGAACGGGCCAGGAGAATGCGGCGGTTATCGATCACCGACATGATAACCGCAGGTGACAGCCGCGGATAATAGACCTGATGGCAAGCAGGGCAGCTTGTGACCAGCTCGGTTTCATGGCCGATGCTGGCTGTGCCGCAACGGCCACAAAAACGGTGCTCATGATGCCAGTGGAGGATCTGCAGCGCCCGGCCGGCAAGGGTGAACAGGTCGTCGTCAACCAGACCAAACAGCTTTCTCAGGTTGATCGCCGCCATCCCGGCGGCAAGTTCCTCCGCTGCCTCGATCTCCGCGACAAAGCAGTCGCTGCCGGCATAGCTGCCAAAAAAGCGGGTAAAGAGAGGCCGCAGACCGCGTGGCCCGGGCGGCAAGGTGACAATCGCCGTCTGTTGTGGGGCAGTCTCGATCACCAGCCGGTCACCCCGGAAGATGAACCACAGTGCAGAACAGCCGACCGGTTTGCCGCCTGGGTGAAACCGTTGCTTGAGGCTGAAATGCTCCTGGTCGCTCATGGCTGCCATTGGCTCCCGGCAAAATATGCCCATCCCGAAAAACCCAACCCTGGCCGGCAGTCGGCTGACTTTCGGCGCAAAGGGTTCAGGCGAGGGCCTCGGCAAGGAGTTCAAGGATGTGCACTGCCCGTACCTTGAGGCCGGCATGGTTGATACTGTCCTGGAGCTGGATGATACAGCCCGGACAGGTGGTGGCGAGCAGTTCGGCGCCGCTCTCCCGTAACCCGCGGATCTTGCGGGCGCCAATCGCCTGACTCTCCCGGTAGTGGTGCACGGAGAAGGTCCCGCCCAGGCCGCAACAGCTGGCGGCGTCCTCCATCTCGACAAAATCGACATTGGCCAGAGACTTGAGCAGCTCGCGGGGCTGGCGGGTGATCCCTTGGGTTTTCAGGTGACAGGGATCATGGTAGCTGACCCGGTGCCGAACTGGTTTTTTCGCCATCCCGGCCAGTTCAGCAAAGAGCCCCTGTTCTTGAAGGAAGAGGCTGAAATCGATCACCTTGCCGGTAAAATCGCCGTAGTCGGCACGCATGGTCCGGTAGTATTCACCGATCCCGCCGTTGCAGGAGCCGCAGGCGGTGATGATGTACTCCACCGGCTGGTCGGCAAAGGCGGCAACGTTGGCTGCCGACAGCTCCTCGACCAGCTTGCCGGCACCGGATGAGAGCGCCGGAATACCGCAGCAGCGCTGGGCCCGGGGCAGATAGACGCCAAAGCCCATCCGCTGCAGGATGGCGACCATCGCCTCGCCGATCTGCGGATAGATATAGCTGATGGCGCAGCCGGCAAAGAACCCGACCATCGGCCTGCCCGGCTGACCCTGACTCAGCTCCGGAACCCGGTCAAAAAGAGTGTGTCGGGGCAGTTCGGGGACGGTGCGCCCGGGCATCAACGGCGTCGGAAAACGCAGGCGCAGCCCGCTGCTCTCCGGGATTTTTTTCAGAACCAAGGGAGAGAGCAGCGCCCCACCCTTGACCAAGGTCCCCAGCAGATTCGGCGAGTGGAGCACCGTTGACACCCCCTTGCCGAGCAGGGAGAGCCCCTGCTGGTCGGTCACCTCCCGGCGGATCGCCCCGACTATCTCGTTGGTCGGTACCTTGTTGGGACATTTGTCGACACAGGAACCGCACATCAGGCACATGGTGATGTCATTGCACAGGCCTTTGTCGAGGCCGATCTCGCCATCGAGCAGTGCCGCGGCGAGGGCAATCTTGCCGCGGGCCGCCGCCCCCTCCCGCCGCTCCAC
>JAZBOD010000144.1:0-5850 GCA_036350955.1 Desulforhopalus sp.
AAGAGTACTGCTCCGGTCCACGGTATTGCGAAAGCTGTAAAGCGGGGTGATATCGCTACTGGTTATCACCCGGCCGTCGCCGTCGAGGATGTTCATCCGCAGGACAAACTGCTCAACAATCGGAAAAGAGTTCAGCAACGCCCGCCCGAAGAGCAGCCTTCCGGAGAGGGTCACATAATCTGCAGTGAGGCCTACGGCATACTCGACCTGCAGGTCTTTACCCGCCCAGATGCCCTCAACCTTTTCCCCTTCGCTCAAGGCAATCCGGGCCTCCGGATCGGCGGTCATTCCCGGCTGGACCGTGATAAAGCTGGCACAACCGACGAGCAGGACCAGCAGCAGGCCGAGTAGCACGCTACTTGACAAGAGTACAGTTTTCATTTTTTTCTCCCCCATCTTCTCAGTCTTCATCCAGCATCGCAATCATCAATGGCAATCCTTTCCTATTGACCACAACCTCATCTTGCCACGAAGGTCGGCAGACTGCTAGGGTCTTGCTTCGAAACCGCATCGCGAAAGACCCGGCAGGATGGAAAACAGGGCCCGTAGGGTTGTGGACAGAACGGGTACCGGCTTTCCGTAGGGTGCGTCATACGCACCACTTTGCCCTGGCGCCATGGTGATACTTGGCAGGATACTGGCTGGTGCGAGGTGCGCACCCTACGGCCATGTATTTCGCCTATGAATGGCCAAGATCCGTTTGGTGAATACGTAACGACCTGATCCCCGCAACCGGCGGCCAGGCCGAACCGCCGCAGCTGGAGGCACGTCCAGGCAGCCTGGGCAAGGCTATTATCATAAAAAATACCATAAGGGTACTTGTGAAAATCCGCCGCAGCAATTTTCAGCACGACCCGACAATCAGCAAGAATAAAAATTCCTATTACTACCAGTTATTTGCCGACGAACCATGCATTTCATGGTTGTCTTAAATATAAAAATGTTTATCTATAGTAGCAGTTTGCCGGATAGAGCGGGAACACTTTTTCAGGATTGGTCGGCAAACAGCAAAGCAATTTCACCACACATGTGGTACATATCGGGCATATGACTGTTATATTGTCTGGTACGGAGCCGGCCCTGTCGGCGGACGTGATAATCACCACTTTGCGAGGTAATACCAGTGACCAAGGAAGAATTCAGCCTGAGTCGGAAAAAGCTGGGAAAAACCCAGAAACAGCTTTCAGAACTCCTCGGCATGTCGCTGAAAACCATCCACAGCTATGAGCAGGGCTGGCGAACCATTCCCGCCCATATCGAAAGACAGCTCTATTTTCTGCTGATCAACCAGCGGGGGCGGACAGATGCGCTTATTCCCTGCTGGGAAAAAAAGAAGTGCACCCTCAGAGAGCAGTGTCCTGCCTGGGAATTTCAAAGCGGCCATCTCTGCTGGTTCCTCAGTGGCACCCTGTGCGACTGCGCTCAGGATATCAGCCAGAGGGAAAAACTGGAGATCTGCAAAAAATGCGAGATATTCACCTCGCTTCTCAAGTAGCCAAAACGGCTGCGACAACCGAAAAAACCTCTCGTTCCAGTGGAGGCTGTCATGCCCATTTTTGAGTACCGCTGCGAGGATTGCGGCGCGATTTTTGAAATTCTCACCCTCTCGGGCCCTGCCGGTCAGGAGAAGGTTCGCTGCAGCGTCTGCGCCAGCGGCAAGGTAGCTAAGCTTATCTCTGCCGGGAACATCAGGCAGGGCAAAAACAGTGTATCTCCGCCACCTGCTGCCGGATGCAGCCCCCGGGGCGGTTTCTCCTGAGCGGCCTAAAAAAGATCGGGTTCCGGGTGAACCCTTCACTCATCCTGCTGTTCTGATCCACCCCTGGAAAAATCGAAGACCTGCTCATTTTTGCGAAGCAGGTTGTGTTCTTTCCTGGCCAACTCTTCAAGATATGCCGGATCGTCCGCCAACCGATCAATATCCTCCTGAAGGAGGGTATTGGCCGCCTCGAGTTGACTGGTCTCCCCTTCGAGGGTACTCAGTTCCGAGCGCTTGCTCCACCAGGCCAGAATCCCGGCGCCCGGGGCAAAGAACAGCCAGGCCAGGATGACGATCAGCAGGGCACCAAACAGCCGGACCAAGCGCTCTTTCTGCAATGGCGAAGGCCGTGGTTTCGGTCGCATTCGCTTCATGTTCACCACCTTACCCCCTTTTCCATCCTCTGCCAACCTCACCCGGCCAGGTATGTACCACGTTACCCACCGATCCGCAGCAGGCGGAGAATTATAATTCCCGACTCGTAGAGCAGGTAGAGCGGGCCGCCCATCAGGGCCATATTGACCACATCGGGAGTGGGGGTCAGCATTGCGGCAACGATGGCAATCACTAACATCGCATAGCGCCGGTTTCTCTCAAAAAAACCTCGGGTACACAACCCGGTTCGGGCAAGAAAGACCATAAAAATCGGCAACTGAAAAATCAGGCCGAAGGCGAGGATAAACAGGGTAACGAAGTTGACAAAGCGACTGATTGAAATCACCGGCCGCAGCTCTTCCGAGGCAAAACCCAGCAAAAAATTGATCCCAAAGGGAAGGGTGACATAATAGCAGAACAGGGTCCCGGCATAAAACAGCAGACAGGTAAAGAAGATAAAAAAGAACAGCTGTCCTCCGGAAACACCGAACGGCTTGCCCATCGCCCGCCAGAGCACGGTCACCAACCAGGGCATCAGCAGGAAGACGGCGGCGAACAGGGCAAGCTTGACATGGGCGAGAAACGGTCCGGCCACAGAGAAAAAATGGAGTTTTTCGGCGAGATGCCCCTGAACCTGGTGGAGGAGCTGCGGGGAGACAAAGAAAATCACCAGCGAACAGCAAAAAAGTGCCACGGCAAGATTGCGGATCGATTTGCGCAATTCGATGACAAAAATTGCAAGTTTGGTATGGACCGCCATAAAAGTGAGGGAATGGCTTGCTCAGCCGTTTTTATCCGCGGTTAAAGAGAGGTCCTGGGCAGAAAGTGGCTTTCGTTTTGCGAAGGGACAGGGTAGCAGAAGCCCAGGTAAATTGCAATTTGATAGAGGTTGATTTCGCTGTTCAGCCGTGATAAGAAGAGTCTCTTGACCAATACCTCACATAAATCAACCAGATAAATCGGTACCCGCCAATGCTCGAGCTCCGCTTCATCCGTGAACATCTTGACCTCGTTATCGAAAAAACCGCCAGAAGGGATAAAGAGAGCGCCCTGCTTGAAACCTTTGCCACCACCGATCAGCAGCGGCGCAACCTGCTGGCCGAGGTGGAATCCTTAAAGAGCACCAGGAATTCGGTTTCTGAACAGATTGCCGTCCTGAAAAAAGGCGGGGCCGTGGCCGAGGCTGAAGAGCTGATTACCGCCATGCGCCAAGCCGGTCAGCGCATCAAGGAACTCGATGAGCAGCTGCGCGAGGTAGAAGAGAACCTCCAGCGGATTGTCATGGCCATCCCCAATCTCTGTGATGACACGGTCCCGATCGGCAATGATGAACAGGACAATCTGGAGATCAAGCGCTGGGGAAACAAACCGCAGTTCTCCTTTTCGCCAAAGCCACACTGGGAACTGGGTGAAGAGTTGGGTATTCTCGATTTTGAGCGGGCGGCGAAGATTTCCGGGGCCCGCTTTGCCCTGCTCACCGGGTTCGCCTCGAGACTGGAACGGGCGCTGATCAACTTTATGCTCGACCTGCATACCCAGCGGCACGGCTATACCGAGGTACTGCCACCATTTCTGGTCAATACCCCGTCGATGACCGCAACCGGACAGCTGCCAAAATTTGCCGAAGACCTGTTTAGGATAGAAGGACGTGACCTCTTCCTGATCCCCACTGCGGAGGTTCCGGTAACCAACATTCACCGCGACGAAACCTTGAATGAGGATGAGTTGCCCCGCAAATATACCGCCTACACCCCCTGCTTCCGGGCCGAGGCTGGCAGCCACGGCCGGGATACCCGTGGCCTGATCCGCCAGCACCAGTTTGACAAGGTCGAACTGGTGATGTTCACCACCCCGGACCAGTCCGCCCAGGCCTTGGAGGGGCTGTTGGCCGATGCCGAGGAGGTTTTGCAACTCCTTGGCCTGCACTATCGGGTAGTCACCCTGTGCAGCGGCGATCTTGGCTTTTCTGCAGCCAAGACCTATGACATCGAAGTCTGGTTGCCCGGCCAGGGTGCCTACCGGGAGATCTCCTCCTGCTCCAATTTCCTCGACTTTCAGGCCAGACGAGGTGGGATCCGCTATCGCCCCAAAGGGCAGAAAAAGAGCCGGCTCGTGCACACCTTAAACGGTTCCGGCCTCGCCGTCGGCAGGACTCTTCTGGCAATTTTTGAAAATTACCAGCAGGAAGACGGCACCATCCTCCTGCCCGAGGTCCTCACCCCGTATTTCCAGAACCGTTTTTAGTACCATAGAAATTCTCTCTTGGCTTTTTAAGAGAGAATTTCGTGATGGTACTTATCCCCATTGCTGTGGATGGGGGTTAGTACCAGAGAATTCCTTTCCTGGCCTTTCAAGAGAGAATTTCCTGATGGCACGTATCCCTATTGCTGTGGATGGGGGTTAGTACCAGAGAAACTCCCTCCTTGCCCAGACTGCCAGGGCCTTACCTCCAGCTGCGGCGCTTCGGCCTTCTCGTCAGGCTGGAGAGGCCGGCAGACAGGCCATCCCTGGCCTGGCCGCCGGTTGCGGACGCCCTGTCCGCAACCCAAAAGGGCCCTGTTCTCCACCTGCCGGGCCTTTCGCGATGCAGCTTCCGGCAAGACCCTAACAGTCTGCCGACCCCGTGGAAGGGCCGAGCTAATGAGTAGTCGTGATGGGATGTATCCCCATTGCCGTGGATGGGGGCGGGCGGTGAGATCTTCGCTTCAGGGCCCGTCATCAACCCTGATCTGCAGTTTTATTTCGATAATTTCTTCATGAAGCTTGAGGGTATCGACGAAACCTTTTACCGTTCCGGCAAGGGCTTCCTGAACAAATCCTTTGATAGGGATCTTTCGCCCATTTACCACCAGACTGGCTGTTTCGATCTTTGTCCTTCGTCGCAGAAAACGCTTCTCAATGAACAGAGCGATCTCTTTTGCTTGGTGGAAACCGAAAAGAGTGTTGCCTTCCACTTCGTCCAGGTCGCTGACAATGGCAATAATTCCTTGAATCTCGTCGGACATCTTCTGGTCAGGATTTCTCAGAACCTCGATCTTTGGCACCTTTTTCGCGGTCTTAAAGCCTTCGCCGATAACGATATCGACATCGGGGAAATATCGCCTGGCCAGCATTCTCAGGGAAAGCCGGCTACTCCCGGAGCGCAGCACCGTCTGGTCGGGGGCGACCAGCATGACACTGTCTGCACCGGCCTGCCGGTGTTTAAAGGTGTCGGTCCCGGGATTGTCAAAGGCAATCCCGCTGTCATTGCTTGATTTAATGACCGCCACGCTATAACCAAGCCCCTTCAGTTCAGCCACCACCTGGGTGACCAGGGTGGTTTTGCCGCTGTCGTGCCAACCGACAAAGGTTACAATAGATGACATGCTCTTCATGATCCACAGCTCAGCTGCAATTGTCTTCACCGGGTGCCATCGCCGCCGGTAGCCATTCCCGCTGTTCCCTCCCTGACCTGGCAGAGCGAAAAGGGCAGTAAGGCCACAGACTCTTCTCAAGGTGGCAAAGGCCAGGTGGTGTTTCAGGCCACCAGACACTCTGCAGCGGCCAAAAACAAAGGCGCAGGGTAGCATACCGCCGCCCGGTTGCACATCTATTTCTGTTTTTTTCCCTTCTGCTTTGCCAAAACAACAGATACCGACCTAAACACCGGACCGGCAAAGAGGTGTGGGGCACGACCTGGCGACAATCAAGCGCTGGCGACGGGGGAGCTCCCCGGT
>JAZBOD010000145.1:0-2019 GCA_036350955.1 Desulforhopalus sp.
GCCAGCCCGGGCAATCGGGCTATCATCGGCAAGCCGGAAAATGAAGTCGCCGAAACCGAGATGCTGCAGGAAAAAGGTGTGAAGTTCTTCCTTGATCTGCGGGGAGTTTTTGTCGAGGAATACCGCCGGCATTGTCTCCGCGAGCGGACGATTGCCCTCTTCGGTGGATACCATCAACAGCGGCAGATCGGCGCGCGCCGCACGGAGCTGGCGAAGAAAAGCGATGCCGGCTGCGGGGTCAATCACCCCCTCCCGGCGAAAACGGACATCGGAGATTACCGCAAACACCGAGGTGGAATAGCGTTGGTAAAGGTCGAGGGCCTCTTCGTAACAGGTGGCGAGAAGAATTTTCGGCCGTGCCCGCATCCGCAGCAGCCGATGCCGTTCGTTGAGGCTTTCGTCAAGGACCGACTGGGTCTGGCGAACCACCTCGTTGTAGATCAAGGGCAGGAACAGGGCGCGATAGAGTGGTGAGTCTTCGACGTAAATGATCACCCGAACCATCGCCCGGCCGATATCTGCGTCGGCATTCCGGTGGTCTTCGACGTTTTTGATGATCGCCAGGAGCAAATCAGCCGAGCAGCACCAGAGAAAAACCCCATCGACCCCACCGCCGTCAACCTTTTCGGCAAAGGTTGACCGCAGGGAATGGGCCACCAGGATGACCGGCAGATCAGGACGGATCTGCTTGATCAGGGCGCCAAAGGCAAAGGCATCCATACCGCCGAGATAGGGCATGGTGATGACCAGGTCATAACTGCCGTCGCGGATCATTTCCAGGGCCGCCTCGGCGGAGGAGGCCCGGGTGATTTTCGGGGGCTTGCTGAGATTGAGACCGTGGTATTCGTTGATCAGCCTGGTGGCCAGACTGCCGTCCTCCTCCATGATAAAGGCATCGTAACGGCTTGAAACCAGGAGGATAGCCTGGACCTTAAAGGCCATCAGATCGTGAAAGATCTTGAAGTGCGGGTCAAAATCTCCGTTTGTCGCCAATCCGCCAAGCGTCATCACAGAGCTCCATTGAAAATGGCCGGTCCCGACCAGTCAGCACCTGGGCAAAAAAACAGTGGTGAGAGCGCAGTGTATACCTCTTTGCCAGAAAAATCACCCCCATCATCGCTCACCGCCGGTGAGCAGGTAAAGGAGAGGCGACCAGGAAGCGATCAGCAGGAAAAGCGGCAGAAGGAGAAGCACGCTCCGCAAGGCGAGGCGGCGAAACCGCCGCACCGGTTCGGCAAGACCCGGCAGTCCTGCACAGAAAGCGCTACCGGCGGCGCTGATTCCGGCAAAAGAGCCGCCAATCAGTGCCAGGTAGAGGGGATAACCAATATAGTTATACTCTCTTTGTAAAATGTCAAAAGGGCAGCGGTGGGCAGGCATGGCGTAGATATAGGAGGAGATGACCGCAGTGATCACCACCAGGGAGAGGATGAAAAAGCCGGCAAAGCTCAACCCGTAAACGGCGTTAAGCATCAACTCACCGCGGGAGGGGCGGGTTGAGTTCCGGGTCAGCAGCACCATAGTGAGCAGCAGCAAACCAACCGCCAGGCTGTAAAAACCGGACATCAAAGCAAAGACCGGCAGTGGCCCGACAAGATTACGGCCGTCGCCCGCCCCCGGCGAGAAAACTACCCCGCAACAGGAGGTGATGATATCCGGGGAGAGCCCGAAAAGGTAGAAAAAGACCAGGGCGACATCGGCGGCCAGCAGAGGGGCGAGAAAGAGGAGGGCGGAAAACTTGATCCTGGTCAGCGGCAGGTGCTCGGAAAGGATGTCGAGCCGATGGAGGACCAGCCAGAACCCGTAAAAGAACAGCCCGGTGAGTTTGACGAACAGGGCCGGCATGCCAAAAGGGTTGGCCATAAAGGCACCGGCGGCACACATTGCCCCGGCGAGAACCCGCGAATAGGCATCGGCGGCAAAGACCAGCAGGAGAAGGGCAAGCAGCTGCAGGGCCATCCCGTACTGGACGAGAAGTGCCGCCAGCCAGGTTTGGTTCTCCAGGTCAATCTGCCGGGC
>JAZBOD010000146.1:0-3725 GCA_036350955.1 Desulforhopalus sp.
ACACCTCATCCTGAATAATTCTTTTGACCTGGATGAGGGACGAGGGAACCAGAATTTTTTCAAGAAACATTTTACCGGCCAGTTCGTCGAAACTGTAGCCGAACATGCTGAGAAACTGGTTATTGGCTTCGATCAGCCGACCATTGTCATGGATGACAATCCCTTCCCAAGAGGCATCGGCGAGGATTTTGAACCGTTCCTGGCTGGTCCGTAATTCCCGGGTGAGTTGATTGTGGCGGAGGGCCTTTTCAATGGTTTTGATGAGCACTTCATGGTTGATCGGCTTGCTCAGGAAATCATAGGTTCCCTGCTTCATCGCCATGACCGCCGTTTCGACGGTGCTGTTCCCGGTCAGCATCACCGAGGTGGTGTTCTGGCAGGAGTGCTTGATGAATTCGGCGATGTCGCAGCCGGACATGTCCGGCAACTCGACATCGAGCAGGGCCAGGTCGAACTGATTGGTTTTCAGCAGGCTGATCGCCTCTCTGCCGTTGTAGGCCTTGGCGCAGTGGTAATTGTAATGGCTGAGGATATCGTGCAGACTGTTGGCAAACCGCTCTTCGTCGTCGACCAGGAGAATGTTTGGTTCCGTACGCATCATCGCTCCCTACATTCTTGGCAGGCTCACTTGCGGATCGGCAGGGTGAGAGTAAAGGCCGTGCCCCCTGCCGGTTTGTTGACGCAGGAGATGGTGCCGCCAAGATCTTTGACCGCCTTTTGGGCAATGGAGAGCCCGAGCCCCGAATGACCGCTTTTCTTGGTGGAGACAAAGGGCTTATACAGGTCTTTGAAGATCTCTTCCGGTATTCCCGGGCCGTTGTCTTCGACGACAATTTCCAGGGCGTCCCGGTTTTTCTCGGTCGGCTTATCGTCATCTCCGACGAGCCAGCGTGTTCGTACTTCGACCTTGCCCCCTTCCGGCATCGCTTCGGCGGCATTTTTAAAGAGGTTGATCAGGATCTGCTTCAAGGTGTCGCGGGAGGTCACCGTCGGTGGCAGACTCTCGTCGGGAAAGAACTCGATTTCCGTGCCGCTGGCCTGCAGAGAGGATTTGACAAAGGTCACGGTTTCGCCGATCACCCCGTTGATATCGGTTGATTCGAAGTGGGCGGAGCTCTTTTTCGAAAAGATATCCATCTGGGAGACCAGGTTCGATATCCGGTTGATCTCCTCACCAATGATTGCCAGCTCATTGAGCATACCGTGCTCGGCCGGGAGCCGCAGTTTCATCGTGGTCAGATAATTGCTGATGATCGCCAGGGGGTTGTTGATTTCGTGGGCGAATTTTCGTGCGGTCATCGATACCGCCGCCATCCGTTCCCGCTCCATCTCTTCGACTTTTCTGGCGTTTACGGTATCGATAAAAAAGCGCAGTCCGACCTGCTGGACCATGATCTGCACCAGCCGCTGGTCGTTATCCGTGAGGATCGGCGAGATCTCCGGCAGGGCGAGCAGCACCAGCCCGGCCGGCCTTTTTTCGGTGGTAATCGGCAGGAGAAGGATTCTGCTGCTTTGCATCGCCGTGAGTATCTGGGCGTCGGCGAGGTTTTCGCTCTGGTCACTGCTCAAAATGGTCATCGTCGAATCGGTAAAGGCCTTGACGATCAGGCTGCCGCTCTGTTTCGCCGGCAGAATCAGGCCCATACTCAGCTGGTGCAGGGTATTACCGGTGGAGGTCCTTGCCCGGAGCAGAACGCCATCGCGATCAAGCAGGAAAAAGAGCACCCGGTCAATCGAAAAGAGGTCGAGCATGGCCTTTTCGAAAATTTCGATGATCGTTTCACTGCTGTCGGCCTGAACCAGCCTTTCGAGGAAGGCCGACAGCAGGGTCATGCATTTCAAACGGTTGCTCAACTCTGATTGACCGCGACTCTCCGTTTCGGGCGAGATCGGAGGAGACTGCATCGCGCCGCTCTCTTTAGCGCTGGGATCTGGCGTGCTGCCCGGCGCAGGCAGAACCGGCCTGACCTGAATGTTCAAGCTGTCGGCGACCTGGAGAACCTCTTCGGTGGAGCCGGAGAGGATGTCAACCAGGTCAGTTGCTGCCAGGCCGAACAGGGTTTCTCCGGCCTCGTGGACCAGCCGCTGGTCCTGTTCGGCTTCGCTGAGCAGGTTGGCCAGGTAGATGATCTTTACCAGGGGGAAGGCTTCCTGAATTTTTTCCAGCGGGGAGTGGTGGTAACGGATGGCATCGGCCATCAGCGAGTTGAGCTGCCAGTTTTTCACCAGCCAGGCGCCGGCCTCGCAGTGGGTGATGCCGATCAGTTGCTGCTCTGCCCACAGTTGATTGCGGATATCTTCGGTGCTGAGCAGTATCGACTCGTGCTCTCTTGGGTAGGTGGCAATGAGCACCAGTCTGCCGATATTGTGGAGCAGGCCGGAGAGATAGGCTTCGTCCAGGCTTTTATAACCGGTCTTTTGGGCGATCCGTCTGGCGAGGGTGGCGCAAAGCAGGGAGTGCCACCAGAAATCATTGATATTGAACAGTTTGACCGCCCTCAGCCGCTTCCGCTCAAAAACCTGGTGAACCGCCGAAGCCACCGCGATGTTTTTAATGCTGTTGGCGCCGAGATAGACCACCGCCTGCTCGATACTGGTATAGGTGCGGTGCAGGCCGTGGTAGGCGGAGTTGACCAACTGGAGGACCTTGGCCGCCAGGGCCGGGTCTTTGCCGATAATTGCGGCGATATCACTGAGTGGAGCAGTGTCGTTGTCGCAGGCGTCGAGGAGTTTGAGGAGTATCTCCGGGAGCGTCGGCAGATTTCCCGATTTTTTGATGGTCGCGTAGACGGTGTTTTTATCGGTCATGGGCGCAGATTCGATGAGCCGAGATTAGCCGGTTATCCTGGATAATTACCAGATGAAATGCATACAGCAATGGGATGCAGCCAGGCTGCATCCCATTGGCGCAAACAAGCCGGAAAGGGTCCCAGAACCGGTTTTCCTGGCGGTTTCGCGAGGAAGCACTCTATTCAATCGAAATTATTATCAGATATTCCAGGGGATTTGTACAGTAAAAAGGAGGGTTTTTTTTATGGCGATGGGCAAGGTTATCCGGTCCTTTAGCAAAGACCGGGTAGCAGAGCCGGTACCTGATCCGGAAAAGAGTGCGGGGAGCAGGCGGTCAAGCCTGTTCTGTGCAAAATCAGCAGTTCTAAGGTATAGTACCTCTGGCTGGCAAGCCAGTCTTCGACCATTGAGCTGATTCTCCTTGCCGGGTGTTTTTTCTCGTCATGGGGCTGACGATTTTTTTAACTGATTTGCAGCGGGTGACAGCCGATGGGCGACCCTTCAAATGAACCTTGCGCGATAGCCACCAATCAAAAGAAGGTGGTGCTCTTCTTCACCGGCGGTACCATAGGCATGGAACCGGATGCCCGGGGAGGGATTGAACCCGGTAGCGGCTTTGCCCAATTACGGGACCATGTCAGCCCCTGCCTGCGCGGTGCAGAACTGCTCTTCGTCCGCTGGTCGGACCTGCCCAGCCCCCACATGACCCCGGAGCGGATGTTTGCTCTGGCCAAAGAGGTCTCCACGGTGCTCGAACAGCCCGAAGTGATTGGTGCGGTGGTGCTGCACGGCACCGACGTGCTGGTTGAGGCGGCCTTTATGGCTGATTTGCTGATTGACCGCGGCAAACCGGTGATCTACACTGGATCGATGCGCTATTTTGGCGAACTGGGTTATGACGGCATCCGTAATTTAATCAATGCGGTGCGGGCCTG
>JAZBOD010000147.1:0-4267 GCA_036350955.1 Desulforhopalus sp.
CGTCGGGGGACTATTCTGGCGAAATCCTTCTGATTCGGGATCTTACCCAGGTGAGACATCTTGAGAGGGAACTGCAGCGCAGCGAAAGGATGGCGGCCCTTGGTAAAATGGCAGCCGGGGTTGCCCATGAACTGCGTAACCCGCTCAGTTCAATCAAGGGATTGGCGACACTGTTGCAAGCCCATTTCACTGTAGAGAGCAAAGAGGCGGGGACTGCCGAAATTTTGATCAAGGAGGTGGAAAGACTCAATCGAAGTATAGGCGAATTGCTTGAGTACGCCCGACCTGGAGAAGTATTTCGGGAGAGGACTTCGGTTAATGGTCTGCTCGAAAAAACCGTTTCCCTGATCAGCGTTGATGCCCTGTCGAGTGGTGTGTCGGTTTTTTTAGATACCGACAGGGAGATTCCCGATGTGCTTATCGATCCTGACCGGTTCAAGCAGGTGCTGCTCAATCTGCTGCTTAATGCGGTTCAGGCAATGCCTGATGGTGGGGAGCTGCGGGTCAGCTCCGCCTGGGTTGAGGGCTGGGTCGAGATAAAAATCAGGGACAACGGGGTCGGCATTGCCCCGGAAAATCTGGGCAGGGTCTTTGATCCCTACTATACCACCAAAAATAATGGTACCGGGCTGGGGCTTGCTCTGTCGTTGAAGATTGTTGAGGAGCACGGTGGCCAGCTTACCGTTTTCAGCGAGCTTGGGGAGTTTACCGAGGTCAGGCTGATCCTGCCAGAAGAGTGCATTACATCCTCAACCGGGTAGCCGTTGCCGGTGGGATGGAGAGCAGACCGGCGAGAACGGCAAAAAAGTGGCCCGGATGGCTGTCGAGGAGAAAGGAGTTCATCAGGCAACCTGCGGCCATTGCCACCACCACCCCCTGGAGCAGGAAACGCTGTGGGGGGAGCAGACTGATTGACCTGACAAGTAAGCTCAGTAAAAAGGCCACAAAAAGGCCGGTACCCAGCAGACCACTCTGGACGCCAAGGAGCAGATATTCGTTGTGGGGGTTGTCGGTGGCTTTGGTTTTTGTCCCTTCGATAAGCGCTGCCTGGGCCTTGCTGAAAGAGCCGGTGCCGTGGCCGAAAAGCGGTTTTTCGCTGATCAGTTGCAGGCTGTTTTGCCACCAGTCAAAGCGCATGCCAAGAGATGTCCGAGAAGATTCCGCCTGGTAATTGTGGATCTCGTCCAATGCCTCCATCACCCGGGTAGAAAAGTTGCTCGAACTGTAAAAAGTCACCGCGATCAGGGCCGCGGTGAGAAGCCCAGCGGGAATGCTATATTGCCATGGCAGCCGTTGGATCAGGGTAAGCAGGAGCAGGGCGATATAGACGAGCATCCCGGTACGGCCGGGGGCAATATAGAAGAGGTTGACGGTGGCGGCGATGAAGAGCAGCAGCCAGAAGATTCTGACCAGGTGCGGTACCCGGTTGAAGGCTCTTTGCAGGCACCAGAAGGCAAGGACCGCCATAAAAAAGCTGTGGGTAATGTGGTAGACGATCGAATAGCCGAACTTGTGAGTTGGTATCAGGCCGAAAAACATCGCATAGGAGACGAGCAGGAGCAACACGCAGCCGGCGACAAATCCATCTTCAGCCCGTTGGGCGGCCTGGGGGTGATGCATGACCAGAGAGACGGTCACCACGAAATAGAAGAGTTCCCGGTATTTTTTTAAGACGGCAAGGCTCTCCGGCAGGGGAGCGGGACTGTAGCTGAGGCCGATGACCAGGAGGAGAAAGAGGATCATCGCCCAGAAGACCGGGCCGTTGTTCCGTATCAGTCTTGGCAGGGTGAGGGGTTGGCCGGAAAGAAGCCAGCAGGCCGTGGTGGCGATCGCCGCGGCTCCCATCAGCGAGGTGGAAAAGGGGATGAACAGACAGGTCAGAAAAAGAAAAAACAGGCCTGCCCGGCTGGCCAGATTCTTTACGGTATCCAGTTTCGTCATGTTCTGTCACGTATCTGTCGAATAGAGATCCTGCTGGGTGCCTTCCAGCTTACTGCCTTTTGTCTGTACATCACTCCGTCCGGCCTTGTCTGGCCTAACCTTCAACTGCGGGCATCCTACCCTCTCCGGGGCTTTGTTCTCCATCCTGCCGGGGAGATCGCGATTCAGCCTCCGGCAAGACCAGGCGGTTTGCCGACCGCCGGGTGAGGAATTGGTTGATCAGCAACCTCCTGCTATTGCATGGAGTAGAGAAGCTGATACTCCCCCCGGCGGTTGAGCAGTTCCTCGTGGGTCCCTTGTTCGACTATCCGTCCCTCTTTGAGCACCAGAATGCGGTGGGCATTTTTTATCGTCGAGAGACGGTGGGCGATGACAAAGGTGGTCCGGTTCTTCATCAGATTTTCCAGGGCGATTTGAACTTCCCGTTCCGATTCTGTATCTAGGGATGAAGTCGCCTCGTCGAGCACCAGGATTGGCGCATTTTTCAAGAGTGCTCGGGCAATGGAGATCCGCTGCCGCTCTCCTCCGGAGAGCCGGGCACCGCCTTCGCCGATGATGGTGTCAAAACCGGCGGGAAGGGCACTGATAAAATTAAAGGCGTGGGCAGCCTTGGCCGCCTCGATAATCTGCTGATCGCTGGCCTGCAGGTCACCGTAGGCGATGTTGTTGCGCACCGTATCGTTAAAGAGGATGGTCTGCTGGCTGACGATGGCGATCTGCCGACGAAGAGAGTCGACGGTGACGTCACGGATATCGATACCGTCAATGAGCAGTGCTCCCTGCTGCAGATCAAGGAAGCGAGGAATCAGGTTGGTGAGGGTGGTTTTCCCGCTCCCACTCGGACCGACTATGGCCAGAGCCTCTCCGGCAGGTACCACCAGGTTGATTTCGCTGAGTACCCGGGATTCGTCATTGTAAGAGAAATTTACCCCAATAAATTCGATTTTCGAGGAAAAGGGTGGCAGGTCGATGGCATCCTTCTTGTCGCTTATCTCTGGTTCAATATCGAGAATGCTGTAAACCCGGGTAGCGGCGGCAAGCCCCTTTTGGATTGTCGAGTTGATTTTGGTGACCCCTTTGACTGGCTCATAGGCGGCGATCAGTGCGGTCAAAAAGGCAAAAAAAGTTCCGGGGGTGGTGGTTCCACGGATTACCTCGTTACCACCGAACCAGATAATCGCGGCGATCGCCGCGCCGCCGATGAACTCCATCAACGGATGCTGCAGGCAGCGATAGCGGGCATCTTTCATGGTCAAAACGAAAAGCCTGCCCACCTGATTCAAGAATCGTTCGCCTTCATAACTTTCCCGGCAAAAGGCTTTGACAATTCGGCTCCCGGTGATGGTTTCGTGAAGGATATTCGAGACATTGGCGACCTCTTCCTGGGTCTTGGTACTCAGTTTGCGGAACAGGCGGCCGAACTTGATGATTGGATAGGCGGCTATCGGTAAAATGACAAAAGAGATCATCGCCAGGCGCCAGTTCATGTAAAAAACCACTCCCAGCAGGATAATCACCTGAAAGAAGTCACGGACAATGCCTACCAGGGCGTTGGATACCGCCTGCTGGAGCAGGGCGACATCGGAGATGATCCGTGACATCAATGTCCCAGTGGGCATCGTATTGAAAAAGGAGAGGGACTGGCGGTGAATATGGTTAAATACCTTGACGCGAAAGTCACGAATGACCGATTGACCGACCTGCTCCAGCAAAAAGGAGTAAATGTAGTAGACGATGCCTTTAAGGAAAAAAATCAGCACGACCACCAGGGGCAGGATCTTCAGGAAAAAGAGGTTCTTTTCCAGAAAAATCTTATCAAGCAGGTCCTTGACCAAATAGGCCTGGGCGCCGGTAAAGGCGGCCACACAAATCATCGCCGCCATGGCGATCAGCAATCTGGTCTGATAAGGTTTGATGACCTGGTAGAGGCGCCAGAGAATTTCTTTGTTGCTCATTGTTTGACGCTGGTGAAAAAGGGTTGGCAAGCGTTGCTCTTAAAGCTTTGGCTGAGAAAAACGCACCTAGTAATACACCAGAATTGCCGGGAGGTACAACCGCAAAAGCCGCGATCGACGAACCAGAAGCCAGAAGCCGGGACCAGAAGCCAGAGGACAGAGGACAGAGGACAGACTGGTATGTCGTCTGCGACGAGTGGTGAAAAAAAGAGAAGCCCCATGGCGAACTGGTCACCATGGGGCTTATCAAAAGAATTCGGCGACGTCCTACTCTCCCACACAGTCACCCGTGCAGTACCATCGGCGCTGAAGAGCTTAACTTCCGTGTTCGGAATGGGAACGGGTGGATCCTCTTCGCTGTTGTCACCGAA
>JAZBOD010000148.1:0-7927 GCA_036350955.1 Desulforhopalus sp.
GAGGCCCCTGGGTCCGACGCCGCGGAGCTGGTCATCGCGGAAAAGTTTCGCCACGCCAATCTCCAGGCGATCAGCCGGGCCCGTGGCACGGCAGAAGAGCTGAAGGCGCTGCTTGCCAGGGTCCATCCCTGGTCAACCCTCCATTACGGCCTTACCGCAATCGACACCGTGGTCCGCCTCTTTCAGGAATGGATTCCCCGCTATCATGGTGACGACTGCGAGATTCAGGTCCTCTCGCCAATGACCCGCGGCAGTCTTGGTACCAGTAATCTCAACCGGGTGCTTCAGGAAGCAGTCAATCCGGCCGGCCCGGGCAAGGCCGAATTGAAGATCGGCGAGCGGATTCTGCGCTGCGGCGACCGGGTGATCCACCGCCGCAACAACTACGATCTCAACGTCTTTAACGGAGATATCGGCAGGATCGAAACGATCGACAACACTGCTCTGGGCTGCCGGGTGAAGTTTTTCCCGGACGGCCGCCTGGTGGAGTATCGACGTGACGATATCATCGAACTCGATCTGGCCTATGCGATCACCATCCACAAGGCCCAGGGCAGCGAGTTCGCTGCGGTGATTCTCCCGGTACTCAGCCAGCACTACCGGATGCTCCACCGCAATCTGCTCTACACCGGTTTGACCCGGGCAAAAAAACTTGCGGTGCTGGTTGGAACCCGCCGGGCTCTGGCGATGGCCGTGCACCAGGAGGAGAGCCATTCCCGGCAGACCGCGCTGCAAACTCTGCTCACTGCACTGCCTCCAGCCTGACCTAAAAAATCTTTTTCTTTGGTTTTTCCGGTTCAACGGAGTACTTTGCAACAAAACTATTGCTCGTCAATCGGCAGCTGTTGCCAGCTATCCGGGTGGGCTTTGGGGATTGAAGAGCTTTGTCATCGTGGAGTGTTGGCTGGCCGTTGTGGTTTCTCGGTTGACCTGCAGCGCTCCATCACTGGGGATGCAGGGCGGCAGCGCCGCTGCTGCTGGAACGGAAGCATAATTACAACGGGAGGATGACTTATGGATGCTTTAGATGCCTTAGTGGGGAAAATCGGTGCGTTTGCCTGGGGACCGCCGATGCTGATCCTGCTGGTCGGCACCGGGTTCTGGCTGACCCTTTCTCTGCGGGGACTACAGTTTACCAAACTGGGTCACGCCCTTTACCTGGCACTGATCAAGCGCAAGGAAGATGATGACGAGCCTGGGGACATCACCCACTTTCAGGCACTGATGACCGCTTTGTCGGCAACCGTTGGTACCGGTAATATCGCCGGTGTCGCCACGGCAATCGCCATTGGTGGACCGGGGGCCCTGTTCTGGATGTGGATAACCGGTTTGGTTGGTATGGCAACCAAGTACGCCGAAGCGGTACTGGCGGTAAAATACCGAATCGTTGACGAGAATGGCGAGATGAGCGGCGGGCCGATGTACTACATTTCCAGAGGATTGAATATGCCCTGGCTCGGGGCGGTATTTGCGGTTTTTGCCGCGGTCGCCGCCTTTGGCATTGGCAACATGGTCCAGTCGAACTCCGTCGCCGATGCTGTTCAGGCAACCTTTAATGTTCCTACCTGGATAACCGGGCTGGTCCTGATGGGCTGCACCGCAGCGGTTATCCTCGGTGGAATCAAGTCAATCGGCCGGGTTGCCAGTATTCTGGTGCCGATCATGATCGTTTTTTATGTTTTGGGCGCCCTCTATATCATTTTGGGTCGAATTACCGAAGTCCCTGCCGCCCTCATTTTCATCGTCACCCAGGCCTTCAGCCCCACCGCCGCAGTCGGCGGCTTTGCCGGGGCAAGCATCATGCTGGCCATCCGCATGGGGGTTGCCCGGGGGGTTTTTTCCAATGAATCCGGTTTAGGCAGTGCGCCGATCGCCGCCGCCGCGGCAAAAACCAAAAACCCGGTGACCCAGGCCCTGGTGTCGATGACCCAGACCTTTCTTGATACCCTGATCGTCTGCACCATGACCGGCCTGGTATTGATTATGACCGGTGTCTGGTCAAACGGGATGACCGGCGCAGCACTTACCACCCATGCCTTTGAGTCGGCAATGACCGGTGGGGGATACATCGTGACCATCGGCATTATCCTCTTTGCCTACTCCACCATTCTTGGCTGGTGCTACTATGGCGAAAAGTCCATGGAATATCTTTTCGGGATCAAGTCGGTGCTCCCCTACCGGCTGGTCTTTGTCTGTTTCGTCGGTGTTGGTGCTGTCGCCAAGTTGAGCCTGGTGTGGAATATTTCCGATACCCTGAACGGCCTGATGGCCATTCCCAACCTGATCGCCCTGCTTCTGCTTACTCCGGTGATCGTGGCCGAAACCAAGAAGTATTTTAACACCGAACTGTAACGCCAAGAGGCAGAGTTCATCGCTAATGGGTTGTGGGGCCGGTTGTCGCTGAAGCCTCTCAACCCATTTTTTTTATAGGCCATTCCCCAGGTTGTTGGTTGCCCTCCTCAGCAAGGTTCACCAGGGAAGGAAGTCCCGTCTTGCCAGGTTGCTGGATTGTAGTACAATAGTGGGCGAACAAAAAACAATCTCCAGGGGTAACCATGTATATTTGTGTCGATTTTGACGGTACTGTCGTTGATCACTGCTATCCGCGGATCGGCCAGCCGGTACCCGAGGCGATAACCTGGCTGAAACGTCTGCAGAGCCAGGGAGCCCGGCTGATTCTCTTTACCATGCGTGCCGATAACTGTGATGGTGGCAGCTATCTTCAGGAGGCGGTTGACTACCTGGAGAAAAACGGGGTTATTCTCTACGGAATCAACAGAAATCCCGATCAGGACAGCTGGACCTCCAGCCCCAAGGCCTACGCCGATGTCTATATCGATGACGCCGCCTTTGGCTGCCCGCTCATCCACCCAAAAGGATTCCAGCGCCCCTGTGTCGACTGGAAAAAGATCGGGCCGCAGCTCGAAAAGCTCCGCCTGGCCCGTTCCTGACCCAGAGGTTTTGGCGCCGTGGTGGCCAATTTACGGGGTGATCTGCTTGAGGCGGTCAAGGTAGCATTCGAGAGATTTGAGCAGCGAGACGGCCACTGGAGTCTTGCCGGTTAGGACACTGTCGGTAAATTCACTGAGCAGGGTTGCCAGTTGATGAAATCCGTACATCCCGGCGAGCCCCTTGAGAGCATGGGTCTGTTCGGAGAGGGCGAGGTAGTCTCCGTGGTTGAACAGTTCCTGGATGAGGTGGAGGCTTTTGCTGATGTTGATGAGGATTTCGGGAAGCAGGGGTTGCAGGTTTTCCGGAATTTCGGTGATCATTTGCTGCTCGAAGCAGTGGCCAAAGGCCTTGTTGCCAAGATCCCTCAAGGGGCGTTTGCCCGGATGCTTGTCGCCGTGGCATTTCAACAGCGCCTGGATCAGTTCTCGCTTAAAAAAGGGTTTGGTCAGCACCCCGTTGAAGCCGGCTTCAAGAAAATGGGCCTTTTGTTCCTGGAAGGCGTGGGCAGTGATTGCTAGGATGTTCTGTGCTGGTTCGTTCCTGCTCTTTTCCTCCCGCCGACGAATTTCCCGGGTGGCGGTCACCCCGTCCATCACCGGCATCCGTACATCCATCAGGATGATGTTAAAGCTGCTCCTGGTGAGCCAGTCGAGGGCCTCCTGCCCGTTTTCGGCCCCTTCGATCTCTACCGGATAGCCCTTTAAGTAGGCCCGGATAACGTTGATACTTTCGGCAATATCATCGACGACCAGAAGGCGCAGCGAGGGGAATTCATTTGGCTCGATATCTGAGCGGTCTTTTCTGAGCAGGTAGCGTTCTTTGGGAGGGGCGGTGGGCAGCGGCAGGCGGCAACTAAAGGTTGCACCTCGACCCGGTGCACTGCGCACAGAGAGTTCCCCGCCCATCGCTTCGCTCAGTTTCTTGCTGATTGCCAGGCCAAGCCCGGTACCGCCGAAATGCTGAGCCAGGGAGTCGTGCGCCTGGGTAAAACGGTCAAAAATCACCTTCTGCTTATCCAGAGCAATGCCTATGCCACTGTCGATGACGCTGAGAATAAGGTGGTCCGGGCGCTGGTAATCCTCATGGATATGCAGGGTAACGGTCCCCTTTGGGGTGAATTTGACCGCATTGTTGACCAGGTTGAGGAGGATCTGGAAGATTTTCACCTGGTCACCGACCCGTTCCATGACCAGCAGCGGGTCGAAGTGTACTGAAAAACTCAGGCTTTTCTGCAGGCAGAGGGGCAGGGCGGAGGTTTCGATCTGGGTAATCACTTCGTGCAGGCTGAAAGGTTCCGGCTCGATCTCCACCCGGCCAGCTTCAATGCGGGAAAACTCAAGAATATTATTGAGGATTTCAAGAAGCTGTCGCCCGGTTATCCGCAGGCTGTGCAGGTACTGGGACTGGATCTGGTTCAGCGGGGTGTCGGCGAGGAGGTTGGCCATGCCGATGATGATATTCAGCGGGGTACGGATCTCATGGCTCATGTTGGCAAGAAAGTCCGATTTAGCCAGGTTTTCGAGCCGTGCCTGTTCGTGGAAGCGGCGCAGCTTTTCGTTGGTCTGTTTGAGAAAATGGCGGTTGACATCGTCAATCTTCTCCTGGCGCTGGCGCTGTTCTTTGAGCCGGTCGACCTTGCGGCGAAGATAGGCGCACTCCCGCTCCAGTTCTTGGATTCGCTCCGCTGATGGGGTTTGTGCCGGGTTGGTCATCGCTGGGTACTGGCCAGGGCCAGGATAACGTAGGTGTCGCTGTGAAAGACTGAAGTGCCTGCGGCCGGCGGGGCGAGTTCGCCATAGCAGTAGAACCCGAAAAAGGCTATTGGCGCTTTGCCGCTTTTTAACAGGGCAAACTTTTCGCTGGTTTTTGAGCCGAGGACATGGCGCAGCGAGCAGCAGGGAAAGAGCAGCAGCAGTTCCGGGGTGAATCCGGATTGTTGCAGGACTGCCTGGTTGGCCCTTCCGGCTGCATCGAGAACACTCTCCCGGGAGACCAGGGTCAGCCGTACCCGGCACCGTTCTGGAAAATTTCCCACACAGGTTATGCTGCCTTCGTCGTGGTTGTACCCCACCTGATCGCGGAGGAGAAAGTGGTCACACTCCTCCTGATAGGCGGCCAAAGGAAAGTAGATGGTTTTGTCGTCAATGGTGCCAAAATGTTCCTGGTGGAAAGCGATGGCACTCTTGCCGTCGATCTCGTAAAGCACATTGTTTTGGTGGCGGGTGACCGGATAGCTCGGCCCAAAGGGGACCGGTCCGGCTTCAACGGCGTGGGCGATCTGCAGGTCGCCGGCCAGCAGGAGCATCGGCGCGGCATCGCGGTAGACCTGATCGCGGTGAAACTGGTAGGTGCCGGTAAAGAGCCAGTGATCACCGGCCGTGCCACCAAAGACCGGAAAATTTTCCCCGAAACTCTGGCGAAACACCTGGTCGTAGGGAAAGTCAAAGGTGGTCATGCCGTCGGGGAAGGTGAGGGCGCAGACCGGCTCACCGTGCAGTCGGCCGCGGGCATCGCTGACTGCGGCACGAAAGGACTCTCCCGGCTGCCGGGAGATGTCACGGGCAACGGCACTGGCAAACTCCAGACCATCGCCGGCAATAAGCAGCAGGGCGAAGGCATCTTCGATAAAACCGCTATCCCGGCTGAGCTCGCCGTCGGTGGTGCAGCCGATCAGTTCCAGACTGGGAAAGGCCTGGTTGATCCGTTGCAGCAGATTGGCGAAGTCGGCTTCCATGCACGAGGAGAAAAAGAGTCCCGCCTGAGGAATGACTGGACCGAGCTGCTCTTGACAGGTGGTGATGATCTGATTGATTGCGGTGAGTGGATCAATTTCGTCGCTGACGCCGATGGCGGAATGGATCATTGGTTTTTTCGCAAATTCGGGCAGGATTGCGGCAGCAGTGATTTCCCGGAAATTGTGACTGTCCTCGTAAGTATAGCCTAAAATAGCTGGAAGCAGTACAAAATCATACGGAAAAATTTACCGATCCATGCTAGTCTTGGCCGCGACTGGCGCAGAGGATCTGGCTGGTTTTAGAGGAGCGGGAGAGGCTTACTTGAGCTCACCGTGCCAGCAAGGATGAGCCCAGCGGGGTGGCCCCGGCGGCTCTTTATCGAGAGGAACAGACCATGGCAATTACCCAGTTGTACCGGAAAATCGATTACGCCCGGGCATACTGTTTTCATATCGAAACCTGCCGTCCGCTGGATGACGACGAAGTGGACCGCCTGCGGCTGATCCTCGCCGAAGGCCTGCTGGCTGAGAGCGTGACCAACCGGCCACCACTGGTCGGGGCGAGGGTGGTTGAGGTGGGGCCGCGGCTCAACTTCGCCACCGCTTGGTCGTCGAATATGGTCGCCATCTGTCGGGCTACCGGACTGGAGGAGGTCTCCCGGATCGAACGATCCCGCCTCTACCTGGTTCCGCAGGGGATGGATATCGCAGATTTTGTCAACAGTCACCATGACCGAATGACCGAATGCCGCTATCTGGAGCCGCTGTCGACCTTTTCTCCCGGGATAGAACCGGAACCGGTGTACGAGGTCGACCTCCGTGGCAAGGGGCCGGATGGCCTCCTCGAACTGCCCGGTATCTCCATGGACGAACGGGACCGCGAGCTCTATTACGACTACTTCGTCAGGCAGCAGGGGCGTAACCCGACCATCGTCGAGATCATGGATCTGAACAACGCCAATTCTGAACACTCCCGCCACGGTTTTTTCAAGGGCCGGCAGGTGATCGACGGCAAGGAGATGGCGGAGACCCTTTTTGATCTGGTCACCGCCACCCTGGGGGTTAACCCCAAAGGTTCCCTGGTGGCGTTTAAGGATAATTCCAGTGTTATCGAGGGGTTTTCTCTGAAAACTCTGGTGCCTGCCCGGCCGGGTGAGCCGTCACCATTGGTGCAGGCTGAGGTGGAATACCACCCCCTGCTCACCGCCGAAACCCACAACTTCCCCACCGGGGTGGCGCCCTTTCCCGGTGCCGAAACCGGCACCGGAGGGCGGATCCGTGACGTGCAGGGCACCGGCCGGGGCGGTTTTGTCATTGCCGGGACCGCCGGCTATTGTGTCGGCAACCTGCATATTCCCGGCTACCATCTGCCCTGGGAAGAGGCAATGCCGGTTCCGGAGACCCTGGCCAGCCCGCTGCAGATCGAAATTGAGGCGAGCAACGGTGCCTCCGATTACGGCAACAAATTTGGCGAGCCGCTGATCCAGGGGTTTACTCGTTCTTTTGACCTGCGCCTGATGGATGGCGAGCGCTGGGGATTTCTCAAACCGATCATGTTCACCGGCGGGATCGGCCAGATCGACGGCCGACTCACCGAAAAGGCCGAGGCGGCAAAGGGAATGTGCATCGTTCAGGTCGGTGGCCCGGCCTACCGGGTCGGTTTTGGCGGCGGCGCCGCCTCATCGATGCTCCAGGGGGAAAATGAAGCGGGTCTCGATTTCAATGCGGTGCAGCGCGGCGATGCCGAAATGGAACAGAAAATGAACCGGGTGATCCGGGCCTGTAATGAGATGGGTGACAGATCGCTGATCGAAGTGATCCATGACCAGGGTGCCGGCGGGCCGGCCAATGTTCTCAAGGAACTGGTCGAGAAGGCCGGCGGCTGGGTGGAGGTGCGCAATATTCGGGTCGGTGATCCGACCATGTCGGTGCTGGAGATCTATGTCGCCGAGTACCAGGAACGGTGCGGCTTTTTGATCCGTCCGGAAAATCTGCCCCGCTTTCAGGCGATCTGTCGCCGGGAGAAGGTGGCCTGCGAGGTGCTCGGCGAAGTGACCGGCGATCTGCGCTTTGTCCTGCACGACGCCTGGGACGACTCACGTCCGGTGGATATCGACCTGCCGACCCTCCTCGGCGAGATTCCCCAGAAGACCTTTACCGACCAGCGCCGGCCGCTGGCCGAGGGGCCGCTGACCATCCCGGCCGGGTTGACGGTTGCCGCAGCCCTGCACGATGTGCTGC
>JAZBOD010000149.1:0-3185 GCA_036350955.1 Desulforhopalus sp.
AAGAGCAGGATATAGGGGGTGACATGCTTCAGGGCAATCTTGAAGGCGGAGGCGGCGGTCGCCCAGAAGAGCACCGCGACGATAGTGAGGAGATAGGCTTTGGTCTGTTGTTGCATCGGCGGTCCATGTTGCGTGGGTTGCAGGAAAGTACATCTTAACCGGCTCGACAGACCAGGACGATGCTTTTATCGCACCGCGGTGAAAGACTTTGCCTTGACATCCACTGCGGAACTGGGTAATTGGCAAGGGCAGAACACGATATTAAAATTTGTATCACTTCTCCGTTGATGAGGTTCCCATGCCGATGCTGCTCACCCTGCTTGTGGTGCTGATTTCCTGGCCAAGTGTGTTGGAGGCCCGGGAGATTACCGATGCCCTCGGCCGAACGGTGGTGATCCCTGAGGCACCGCAACGGGTGATCTGTTCCGGTTCCGGTTGTCTGCGCCTGCTCACCTACCTCCAGGGGGAGGATCTGGTCGTGGCGGTCGATGATATCGAGGGCAGGCGCCGCCAGTTCGATGCCCGGCCCTATGCACTGGCCAATCCCGGGTACAAAGCCCTGCCGGTATTTGGTGAATTCCGGGGTAAAGATAATCCGGAACTGATCCTGACTCTTGATCCGTCGCCGGAGCTGATCTTCAAACTGGTTGGTACCGGCAGGGGGACCACGGGGGTCGATCCGCAGGTTCTTCAGGAAAAGACCGGCATACCGGTTGTTTCAATAAAGTACGGCAATTTCATCAACCAGCGCGATGAACTGTATCAGGCCATCCGCCTGATGGGGGAAGCGGTAGGCCGGGTTGAACGGGCAGAAGAGGTGATCGCCTATTTTGATGCGGTCATCGCCGACCTGGCGCAACGGACCGCTGATATCCCCGACCACCGCAGACCGAGGGTGTATATCGGCGGGGTGGCCTATGCCGGACCCCATGGCTTTCAATCAACCGAACCCAGCTATCCCCCCTTTCTCTTTGCCAATGCCGGCAATCTTGCCGGCGATGCCAGCGCCGCGGTCAATGAGCTGAGTACCACCGATATTGCCAAGGAAAAAATCGTCGAGTGGGACCCGGACTACCTCTTTTTAGATCTCTCCACCCTGCAGTTGGGTGATCGGGCTGGCGGCCTCCATGAGTTGAAGACCGACCCCGCCTATCGACAGCTGACTGCGGTAAAAGCAGGAAGGGTCTACGGGATGCTCCCCTACAACTGGTACAACCAGAACTATGAGTCGATTCTTGCCAACGCCTTTTTTGTCGGCAAGTTGCTATACCCCGAGCGTTTTGTCGATATTGACCCGGCGGTTAAGGCCGACGAGATCTACACTTTCCTGGTCGGCCAGCCGGTGTTTGCCGAGATGAACCGCATCTTTCACAACCTGATCTATCAGGTTGTCCCGGTAGAGTGAATTCGGCCAATGCATTTTCACCAAGGTCAGATACCTGAGGAGTATCAGCGGTATATCGGGCGAAAAATCGCCTTTCTGGTCACCCTTGTCCTGCTCCTGGTTCTTGCCCTGCTGGTGGCGATATCTCGAGGGGCGGCTGAGATTCCGCTGATCACCGTGGCGCAGACCCTGATTGGCATGGAAACCAGCCGGCAGAGCGAGCTGATCATCTGGAATATCCGCCTCCCCCAGGCCCTGGCGAGCATGGTGGCCGGGGCTGGGCTGGCGGTGGCCGGGGCGGCGATGCAGTCGATCCTGCGCAATCCTCTGGGTTCGCCCTTTACCCTTGGCATCAGTCATGCTGCAGCCTTTGGCGCGGCACTGTCGGTCATGATTCTCGGCGGGGGGATGATGACCTCCAGCAGTGTCGGTGCCGTCCAGATTACCAATCCCTACCTGACCACGGCGGCGGCTTTTCTGTTCAGCATAGCTGCGGCCGGGGTGATTATCGCCGTGGCCCGACTGCGTGGCGCCACCCCGGAGGTGATGGTGCTCACCGGCGTGGCGCTGGGGGCCTTTTTTTCCGCCGGGACGATGTTTCTCCAGTTTTTCGCCGACGATGTCCAGTTGGCGGCGATGGTCTTCTGGACCTTTGGCGATACCGCCAGGGCCAGCTGGCACGAGCTGGCCACGATGACCATTGCCACCCTGGTGATAACGGCCTTTTTTGTCGCCAACAGCTGGAACTATAATGCCATTGATACCGGTGACGAAACCGCCAAGGGGCTTGGCGTCAGGGTCGAGCGGGTCCGGATGGTCGGGATGATGCTTGCCTCAGTATTGACCGCGGTGATTGTCAGTTTCCTCGGCATAATCGGTTTTGTCGGCCTGGTAGTGCCCCATATGGTTCGGCGAATTATCGGTTCGGACCACCGCTTTCTCCTGCCGGCCACCGTGCTGGGCGGTGCCCTGCTGCTGCTGGTTTCCGATACGGTGGCCCGACTGCTGCTCGCGCCCCATCTCCTGCCGGTTTCGGTGCTCACCGCCTTCATGGGGGCACCGGTCTTTCTCTGGCTTATTCTGCGTGGAGGCCGCCGATGATTCTTGATGTGCAAGGTCTTCATTTCGCCTATAACGGGTTGGATATTCTCCGGGAGATCGATTTTCAGGTCCGTCCCGGTGAACTGCTCGCCATCCTAGGGCCAAATGGGGTGGGCAAGACCACTCTGCTCAAATGCATCAACACCATCCATCGTCCCCGCAGCGGGGCGGTACTGGTTGAGGACCTTGATGTCCTCCGGCTGCGGCCCGCCGACATTGCCACCCGGATCGGCTATGTCGCCCAGCAAGGAGAAACTGCCCGACTAACCGTCTTCGACGCGGTACTCATGGGCAGAAAACCGCATATCCGCTGGCGCCCGGCGGTGGAGGATCTGAAGATAGTCGACGCCGCCATCCGTCGTCTCCACCTCGAAACCAAGACTCTGCGCTTTATCGATCAACTCAGCGGTGGGGAACTGCAGAAGGTGTGCATTGCCCGGGCCCTGGTTCAGGAACCGCGCCTGCTCCTCCTCGATGAACCGACCAGCTCACTTGATCTGCGTAATCAGATCGAGATCATGCGCCTGCTGCGGCGGGTGGTCGATGAGCACCGGATCGGCGCGGTGATGACCATGCATGATCTCAACCAGGCAATGCGCTATGCCGACAGCGTGTTGATGCTCAAAGATGGCCAGATTCACAGCTACGGCGCGACCACTGCAGTCACCGGGGAGATGATTGCCTCGGTCTATGGTGTCGC
>JAZBOD010000150.1:0-6113 GCA_036350955.1 Desulforhopalus sp.
ACAGATCACTTCAACTTCGTGAAGTTCAGGCATGGTGGTCATCCCTGTCGCTGAGACACAGGGCCAGGCCGTATTCGCCGAAGCGTCCGGCGAGAACCCGCAGCTGTTCCGGGGAGTGGTCCACCGTGGCCCGGTTGTTGGTAACTGTCAGAGCAATCGACTCGGCTCCGGCAGGTGCTGCACTGCTGACCACCAGATCGAGAAAGCCTGGCATCCGCCAGTAACTGAGGGTCTTTTGCACCGCCTCCTTGGCGGACCAGAGCAGTGCCAGGGCGGCGATACGGTCGGCTTTGCTGAGGACTTCGCCGAGGAGCAGCTCTTCCTGACTGACGATGAAACGGTCACGGACCCGAAGCAGCGTTTCGTTGGCTTGCTGGAGATCGATACCGCAGGGGCATCCGGCGGCCAATGCGGCGGCATAGCCGTGGCTGTGGGCAATGGATATCTGCGGTAAGGGGAGGCAGGTTAGGGGGGAACCCGAAAGAGTGGGGCGGCCATCGGGGCCACGGAGAATCTCGATTTCATTGGTAGCGGTCGCCATCGCTTCACCCTGAGCCAGATAGTCTGCCACTGCCAGGTGGGCGCAGATTCGCCCGCTGCCGTGTTCGTTGCGTCGTTTGGCCAGGCGATAGCTCCGGCAGACCTCAAGCTCTGCAGGGCGAAGCAGGGCAAGTTCCGGCGCCGCCATCTCCGGTTGGTCGGCCTGGGGGAAAATGGTGAACAGAGGGCGGAGCACAGTTGCCAGGGGAGAGCCGAAGAGGGCGCGGGCGGTGCTGGCCAGATCTTCGGGAAAGAGATTTGGTGAATTTTCCGGCATCTTCAGGTGGGGTGGTGGCCGCAGAAAAGGCTTGCAGTTTGTCCTGTTCTTGTTACTTGTACATGCCTTGGGAAGGCATTTCCTGGTATTTTCAAGATGAATTGGTCAACGACCCTCTCCCCTTACCGGGTAGTACGGGGGTGGGCGATGGTTTTGATGGCGGTTGAGGAGGCTGGAGGCCAGAGGGAGACATGGAAGCGTTCGGTGGTTTGACAACCTACGATCTGGTGGTACTGGGAATATTTGCCGCCTTGATCGCCCGCGGCCTCTGGATCGGTTTGCTCAAACAGCTGACCAGCCTGCTGGCCCTCTATCTCGGCTATTTTGCCGCCAGCCAGTACCATGACAGATTGCTGCCGGTTTTGCGTGATATATCCGACAACCCCAAGGTCCTCTTTCTCACCGCCTACATCATCCTCTTTATTGCCACCTATCTGGTGGTAATGCTCCTCGGCAAGCTTCTCAGCCTGGTAATCAACATGACGCTGGCCGGCTGGTTCGATCGTCTTCTCGGTGCGGTGGTCGGCTTTGCCAAGGCGGCGATCATTGTCATCCTCATCCATCTCTTTCTCGGGACGATTCTTGCTCCGGAAAATCCGATGCTGCGGGGCTGTGCGACCTGTGATGTCCTCAACGGTGCCGCGGAGTATACCAGGACCCTGATTCGCGACGAAGAGGCCCGAAAGGCCTTGATGCAGCAGCGACCGGCAATCTCCCTCGATGCCCTCAAGGACTATCTGGCACCACCGGTTCAGGGGAGTGGCAGCGACGCCGGGAAAACCAGTCAATAGCTCTTGTTGCTCTTTGTCCTGCTCCTCCCGGAACGCCCGGGGGCACAGGAAAAGGCCTGGCTCCTGCTGGAGGCCTGCGGTACGTGAAGCGCGGAAAAAGGCGAGTTGCCCCACAATCCTACCGGCACCGTTCCTACCGGACGATGGTCGGTGATGATGGCCTGGTCTCCTGCCGGATTCAGGTGCGGGATACCGATCTGCTGATCCTTGCCGATCGAGATGTCAACGTCCTGGCCCGTGAACTCACCCTGCAGTATCGCCTGCAGGTTGAGGCGTATATCCAGCGCTATCCTCATTTCCTCACCTCGCTGCGGACACTTCCTGAAGATTTCCTGGCGCCGGCGGTGGTCAGGGCGATGCTTGCCGCCGGTGCGGCGGCCGGAGTGGGGCCGATGGCCGCGGTTGCCGGCGCTATCGCCGAATATGTCGGGGCGGGATTGCGGGTGGCTGGTTGTGATGAAGTGGTGGTGGAAAACGGCGGCGATATTTTTCTCCACCGTTACTGCGACTGTACCGTGGCGATTTTTGCCGGAGAGTCCCCCTTGAGCCTTCGTCTTGGTTTACATCTTCCGGCGGGCACCATGCCGCTTGCGGTCTGCACATCCTCAGGAACCGTCGGCCACTCCTTAAGTTTTGGGCGGGCCGATTCGGTAACCGTGGTCGCCGGCTCTGCGGCGTTGGCCGATGCGGTTGCCACTCGACTGGGCAACGAGGTCGGCAGGAGTGGTGAGGGTGATGGCGGCATAGCTCATGCCCTGGAAATTGGTCGGCGGATCGGTGGAGTGCGCGGGGTTGTGGTGATCTGCGGTGAGCAGATGGGGGCGGTCGGCGAGGTGGAACTGATTCGGATTAGTTGAGGACTGTGCCAATGGCTACTGGAAGTAAAAGTGAGAAAGATCGAGACGGCCGCAGGATTGAGCGCTGGTACCTCGCCTGCTACCTGCGGGTTTTTGACGACCGGACCGGAGAGATACGTGGCCAGCTCGTCGATATTTCCCCACAGGGAATGCTGCTGATCGGTGATAGTCCGGTGCCGGTGGAGCGAGCCTGGCGGGTGCGGATGCGCCTGCCGGTTACCGCCCGGGATCAGCATTTGATAACCTTTACCGCGACCAGCCGCTGGTGCCGCCAGGATAGTCAGCCCGGCTTCTATCTGACCGGGTATCAGATTGGTGATCTGTCGCCGAAGCTGGAAAAACTTCTCCACGCACTGATTCACGATTTCGGCTACGAAAAAAAAGGGGAAAAGGGCTGAAGAGAATGAACCGGTACCATTCCCAGTCAGAGGAGGAACGATACCGGCCGATCCCCCCTGGAGGAAGAGGGGGGAGGAGATGAGTTACTTCATGATTTTCAGGCTGATCGGGTTTGGCACCCTCCTGAGGAAATTTTTCCCCTGGACGACGATGTCAAGTGGGATGCTCGCCAGGTCGGCAAGATCAAGAGTCATCTCTTTCAGCACCGAGTTTTCAAAGATTTTCACATAGCTCTGGCAGTGATCACAGGTGACTACCCGAAATCCGGGCTCATCATCTGAGAGAATGGTGTTGAGTTGCTCGACATCAACGCTGCCGCAACTCGGGCAACCGATAAAGTGACGGTACGGACCGGAGGTGGCACAGAAGGAGCAGTGCAGGCGGCGTTTCGGCCCTTCGCTGATCGTGGCCAAAGCCGCCTGTGCCGAACAGAGCGGACAGCGCCCCTCTTCCCACTCGCTGCCGTCCAGCGGGAAGCTCTCCCGCAGTGCAAGGAAATAGGGCCTGCTGAACAAAAACAGCAGGGAAGCTAACTCCTCTTTGCTGCAGGCCAGGTCGGGAATATCCGGGAGCTCATCGAGGGGCAGACGCATAAAATCTATTTCACCCAGGTCAAGGGCTCGGCGGAGGGGGATAAAATCTTCCCTTGGCAGATCGAAGATTGCGCTGAACAGTTCAAAAATCGGCCCGGTGCTCTCCCGGGGATAGGCTCGCGACTCTTCCGCTGCCACTGCCGAGCGAACCCTGGGGAGGAGATCGGCCGTTTGCTCCTGGAAACGCTGCCATTTGGCGTAGAGCTCAAAAGGCTCCTTGAGGTGGGGTCGTTGTTCGATCAGGGTCTGAATGTCAATGGTCATGAGGCTCCTTAGGGGATTTTCGGGTAAACAAATGGTGTCGGCACACCGCTCAAGGCTTCTTCGAGAAATATTCTCAAATGGTCCTTTTCTGCGGCAGAGAGCTGCAGCGGAGAGAGTTCGGTATTATCCTTGCCGCCGCCCTGATTGAGAAAATCGATGACTTCCTCAAGGGTCTGGAAGATCCCGTTGTGCATGTAGGGGGCAGTACTGGCAATCTCCCTGAGCGTTGGTGTCTTAAAAGCCTTCCAGTCTTTTTCATCCTTGGTCACCAGGTATCGGCCCGGGTCTTCGGCCAGTGTGCGGTATTCGGTAAATCCCGAGACCTTGGCGACAAAGCGCCGGGTGGCGGCAATCCGCGGGTCATTGAGATGCTCTGGATTCTCCGGGACGTGGAGGGCGTGGAACTGGTCGTCGGCGAGAACCACTCCATGATGGCACTGCAGGCAATTACCTTTGCCGGTAAAGATCTGGTACCCCTGCAGTGCCTGTGCTGAGAGTGCCGCACTGTCGCCGTTGAGGAACCGGTCCAAGGGGGCATTCTCGGAAATCAGGGTCCGCTGAAAGGCGGCAATCGCCATGGCAATCCGCTCTCTGGTCACATCGGGATCCCCGAAAACCCGGGTAAAGGCCTCCAGATATTCCGGGACAGCGCGAATCTCCTCCTCCATGAAATCAAGGTTCTGGTTCATCTCAAACGCCGACATCATTGGGAAAAGCGCCTGTTCCTCAAGGGTTGCCGCCCGGCCATCGTGAAACATGTGTTTCTGGAAGGCGACGTTGATCAATGTCGGTGAGTTCCGCCAGTTGCGGGTGGTCGGGTAGCTGAGGGAGATATCCATGCCATCGCTGAAACCTGTTTCCGGATCGTGACAGGTGCCGCAATTCATCGTCCCGTCCCCGGAGAGCCGGCGGTCGAAGAAGAGCTGTTTGCCGAGGGCAACCTTATCCGGGGTTTGCTGGTTGAGTTGGTGACTGGGGATTTCGCCAATCGGTTCAAGCTGCCCGGTAAAGCCTGAGAGCAGCAGGCAGAGGAGCACGAGTGCCAGCCCGGATATGCCTTTCATCACTTTATCCTCCCGATTGCTGCAGCTCTTCATCGATGATCTTTTGGAAAAAGGCCAAAGGACGTTCTCCGACCACCTGGCGACCGTTGATGTAAAAGGTCGGGGTGTTGTAGAGATCAATTGACTCGGCGAGCTGGATATCACGGTCGATTTCCGCGGCGAATTGGTCACTGTCGATCGCTGCGGTAAAGCGGGCCAGATCCAGGCCGAGCTCTTTAGCGTATTCGAGCAGGCTGGCCCGGTCAAGATGCGGCGAGCGTTCGAGCAACAGATCATGCATTTCCCAATATTTCCCTTGCTCACGGGCAGCGAGGCTGGCTGCTGCGGCAATTCTTGAATAATCCCGATATTTATAGGGATAGTTCTTCACTACCAGGCGGATCTTGTCGGGATAGGCCTCAAGAAGCTGTTTGACGGTCGGACCGGCCGCCACGCAGTGGGGTCACTGGAAATCGATGAATTCGATAATTGTTACCGGGGCGTCAGCCGGCCCGAGGGACGGCGAGTCGCCGATCGGCACCTCTGTGCGCTTCTGTGCCGCCTGAGCCGTGGTGCAGAGCAGGAGCATGGCGAGAACTATAACGAGTTTTTTCAACATGGCAAATAAGAAGGGGGATACGCTGGTATCCCCCTTCTCCTCAAGATAGATGGTTAATGGGTCAGGGGGCTACATTCAGCCAACCTGGTTGATCCATTTCGGATGTTTCTTCTTGGCATCTTTCAGCGGCATCTTTCCGGTCAGCATGATCTGCAGGGTCCCAGGGTTGGCCAGGGTGCCGAGGTAGATATGTACCGGTACGGCAAGAACAAAGACGATGAAGGCTATGTTGTGGATAATATGGGCAAGGAGCAGCATTGAAGAATTATCCTTCATCAGCCACATCCCGAATCCGGACAGGGCAATGGCGATTCCTGCGCCGACTATCGCCAGATAGTAGAGCTTCTGGCCCGGATTGTATTTGCCCATCGGCGGTACCTTCACCTTGTGGGAGAGGTATCCCCCGGCAACTTTGAACCACTGCCAGTCGTCGGCATCGTACTCAAAGGCGTCTTTGAGATAATGGCGCATCGAGTAGAGCAGAGAAAGAGAAAAAACCACCCCTCCCCAGTTATGCACCTCTTTCATCGGGTTCCACCCGCCAAAAACCCCGGCGATCGGGTCGAGGTGAAAGAGAAAGGCAAATCCGGTCAGCATCAGCAGCAGACAGCTTCCGGCCAGTATCCAGTGGTTGACGACTTCGTCAACGCTTGATTTTCTTACCATCTCAGCCATGTTATACCTCCTCTTCCTTTTCCTTGTGGGGGCCAATGGCCAGATAGTGAAGCAC
>JAZBOD010000151.1:0-11945 GCA_036350955.1 Desulforhopalus sp.
CGGGAAGAGATGAAGCAGCAGGCCAGGGCTCTTGGTGCCAAAGTTGCCGAAAGTGTCACCGGCAAAACCGATCTGCTGATCTGCGGTGAGAAGGCGGGCGGCGCCAAACTGAAAAAGGCTCAAGCCCTCGGGGTGGCAATCCTCAGCGAAGAGGAGTATCTGCAGCGTATTGCCTGAAACGGCCGGAGATCCCGGAGACGTTGAGAGGCCGGGCAGCGCAAGCCGCCCGGTCTCTGTCTCATTTCGGCGGCAGGAGCAGTTTACCTGCCTTGGCGATGTTGCCGTGGGGCACTTCGTCGATGAAGATCAGGACGCTCTCCGGTGGCTTGTTGGCCTCGCGGGAGATCACCTCGGTGACTCCGCTGCTGATCTTTTCCTTTTGTTCGACGCTGAGAGTTCCGGCGACCCGGATATTGACATAGGGCATGGTTGGCTCCTTGTTGATTGATTCGGGGAAGAGTGAAGCGGCCACTGACGGCAGGGCGCCATGCCGTACCGTTGGCGGAGTCTACCCTTTTTGGACCAGAGAGAAAAGTCTTTCTGGCGGGCAAAACCGATTTGCCTGCCGGTAACTGTTCATCTTCATCGAGGTATTGTCATGCATGTTCTTGTCACCGGCGGTGCCGGATATATCGGCAGCCACACCTGCCTTGAGCTTCTCGAGGGCGGCCACCGGGTAACGGTGGTCGATAACCTCTCCAACGCCAGCCGGGAGTCACTTGCCCGGGTGGAAGAGCTGACCGGTGGGACTATCGACTTCTTTGCTGTTGACCTGCTTGATCGGCCGGCTCTTACCGAGGTTTTCGCCAGTATCGGGAAAATCGACGCGGTGATTCATTTTGCTGGGAAAAAGGCGGTCGGTGAATCGGTTGAAAAGCCGCTGCTCTATTACCAGAACAATCTCACCGGCACCTTGCATCTCTGCGCAGTGATGGCGGAATTCGGGGTGAACAACCTGATTTTCAGTTCATCGGCGACGGTCTACGGCGATCCGGCCCGGGTGCCGATCAGCGAAGATTTTCCGCTTTCCTGTACCAATCCATACGGCCGTAGCAAGCTGATGGTCGAAGAGATCCTTGGTGACCTGCACCGTGCCGATCCGGGGCTAAACGTCATTCTCCTGCGCTATTTCAATCCGGTCGGCGCTCACCCGAGCGGACGGATCGGGGAAGACCCGCGGGGGATTCCCAATAATCTGCTCCCCTATGTCTCCCAGGTGGCGATTGGTCATCTGCCGTTTCTTTCGGTGTTTGGTGGTGACTACCCGACTCCGGATGGCACCGGGGTGCGTGACTATATTCATGTGGTCGACCTGGCGGCGGGGCATGTCAGTGCCCTGGCGAGGTTGGCGGAGAATCCCGGGCTGGTTATCTACAACCTTGGTACCGGCCGGGGCTACAGCGTGCTTGAAGTGGTACGGGCCTTTGCCGAAGCCAGCGGCCGGAAAATTCCCTACCGGATAGTCGATCGCCGCCCCGGCGATATCGCTACCTGCTACGCCGACCCAGGCAAAGCCCGACGTGAGTTGGGCTGGCAGGCCCAATACGATCTGTGCCGAATGTGCGAAGACGCCTGGCGATGGCAGAGTAATAACCCGCAGGGCTACTGACACTGTCCTGGTGGTTTGTGGTTTGGTTTTGCCTTAGACCTCCCGTCACAGCCGTTCCCATCCCCCGGCCCTCCCTATCAGCAGAGGGCCGGGCGGCTCATTTTTCCTGACATATCGGTGATTCACTCCACCAAGGCCGCTCCATTCGCTTCCGATACTACAGAGTAGCCTTTATGAATTTTTCTTGAGTTTTGAGTAAAAAAAATTGTCATCAATATACGAATATTTTCGCGATTATGGGCTTTATTGTCGATTTTTCGTAAAAAATAGCCTTGCGAGACAAATTCTCAAGTGGTATCAACAAAAGGATCTCAGAAACAATAGGCACTTTTTGCACAGGGTGATCATGAAAAAAACAACGATGGTCTTTGGCTGCGGCAACGTTATTATGGGAGACGACGGTTATGGCCCGGCGGTGGTTGACCGGCTCAATGCCGGTTATCGTCTTCCGGAAACGGTTGAAGCCGTCGATGTCGGCACCTGTGTGCGGGAATACCTCTTTGATTACCTGCTCAGTGAGCAGGATCGGCCGGAGCGGATCATCATCCTCGATGCGGTCGACTTCGCCGGGCGTCGTCCCGGCGAAGTCTTTCCTATCGTTCCCGCCGAGATCCCCGCGAAAAAGATTCACGATTTTTCCCTCCACCAATTTCCAACGGTCAATCTGCTGCAGGAACTGCAGGACAACACCGGGATAGAGGTGCTGATTCTTGCCGGGCAAATCCAATTCATCCCCGAGGAGATTGCCCCAGGCCTCTCCCCGGCCATGGTCAAGGCTGTAGACGAAGCGTGTGAGAAGATAGCACAAATTCTTTCATTACCAACCAAGTGAGGTGAGCTCCGATGATGTACGAATTCAAGGTAAGCCAGCTCGCAGAAGAATTTGGGGTTCATCGAAACACCATAAGAAACTGGATCAACTCCGGGACCCTTCCCGCCAAGGAAGGCCCGGGGCGCAAGTATCTTATGAAATTTCATGACTACCAGAAGCTCTGCGAAAAATTCGGACGGGAACCGCATGTCCACCCCTCCAATAACGTCGATCCAAAGATGCTTGGAGCTCTGGAGGAATCTGATCAGGAACCACTGGTCATCGACGGAGTGAAAAGCCTGCTTGCCGTTGACCCGTCCTGGGCCGATGCCTGCATGACCTGCGGCACCTGCGCCAGTGCCTGCCCGATATCCGGTGTCGATGGCCTTGACCCGCGGAAGATTGTGCGGATGGCGGTGCTGGGCATGGATGAAGAGTTGGTGGCCTCGAGCTGGCCGTGGAAATGCACGATGTGCGCCAAATGCGAGGAGGCCTGCCCGGCCAATATCCAGATCATTGCCCTGATGCGGCGGATACGAGGCCAGCGAAAGCGCTCGGCAGTGCCAGGACCGATCCACAAAGGGGTCACCATGTGCCTGGAGCGCGGGAACAACCTCGGCATTCCCAAGGATGATTTTATTTTTCTCTGCGAGGATCTCGGTGAAGAGCTTGCCGCCGACTGCTGCCCAGGGTTCAAAACCCCGATCGATGTCCATGGGGCGAGGGTGCTGGTGACGGTCAATTCCAAGGAGCCCTTCGGCGAGCCCGATGACATGAAGTGGTGGTGGAAGATCTTCTACGCCGCCGGAGAGTCGTGGACCATCTCCTCGGAAAACTGGGAGGGGGTCAACTGGGGCTTGTTCTCCGGTGATGATGAGGCGATGAAGACCGTCGTCGGCCGGATTGTCGACAACATGCGGAGGTTGAACTGCAAGGTTCTCCTCCTCCCCGAGTGAGGCCACGCCTACTTTGCAACCCGGTCCGGGTTGAACAGATGGTACCCTGAAGCCCTCAAAGAATTTCAAATTGTCACTGTTTTCGATCTTCTCCTGCAATACATCAAGGAGGGGAGAATCCAGCTCGACAAGACGGTGCACAGTATGGCCGTCGCCTATCACGATCCCTGCAACTACGGGAGGAAATCACTCAAAGCCTTTGGTCAGGCCTATTTTGAAGAGGGGCGGGCGGTCTCCAAAGCATGCTGCGATGATTTCCGTGAGCTGAATCCCAACCGCAACGGCGCCTATTGCTGCGGTGCCGGTGGTGGCGCCTGGGCTATGCCCTACAACGAAGAGCGGGTCTACTACGGCCGGATCAAGGCCCGGCAGATTACCGAAAGCGGGGCCAAGCTGGTGATTGCCCCCTGTCATAACTGCCGCGACCAGATCATGAAGTCCCTGAACAAGGAGTACGATCTCGATATTGAGGTGAAGTACATCTGGGAACTGGTCGCCGATTCGCTGATTATGCCTCAGAAACAGTAGGATTCTTGAACCGGGGGGCCATGCCGCATATGGCGGAAACCGCCCCCCGCAATAGCAGCTCACCATCTTGACATATCAAGGCAGAGGAGAAAGCCATTATGCTGGATACGAAAAAAATCGGGTCGGTGATGATCGTCGGTGGCGGCGTTACCGGAATGCAGGCTGCCCTGGATCTCGCCAACTCCGGGTATTACGTCTACCTGGTCGAGAAAACCGGGGCAATCGGCGGGGCGATGGCTCAGCTGGACAAGACCTTCCCGACCAACGACTGCTCGATGTGAATCATCGCGCCAAAACTGGTTGAGTGCGGTCGGCACTTAAATATCAAACTGATGACCTTAAGCGAAGTTACCGCCATCGATGGGGTAGCCGGAAATTTTACCGTGACGGTCAAGGAGTCGCCACGCTATGTCGATATGGACAAGTGTATCGCCTGCGGCGCCTGTACCGATAAATGTCCCAAGAAAGTAGACAGTGAATACGATGCCGGCACCGGTAAACGTAAGGCGATCTATGTCAAATACGCCCAGGCGGTGCCGCTGAAGTACCAGATCGATCCGGACGCCTGCATCTGGCTGAAAAAGCCCGGAGCCTGCGGGTTCTGCGCCAAGGTTTGTGACGCCGGGGCGATCAATTTTGAAGATACCGAAAAGATTCACCAGCTCAACGTCGGTGCGGTGGTCCTCGCCTCCGGATTTGAGACCTTTGACCCCACCCTTGCCGGAGTCTGGGCCTACGGGGTGCTGCCGAATGTCATCACCGCCATGCAGCTTGAACGCTACCTCTCCGCCTCCGGTCCGACTGAGGGGCACCTGATCCGCCCGTCGGACGGCAAAGCGGCGCGGAAGATCGCCTTCATGCAGTGTGTCGGCTCCCGCGATGAGAATCTCTGCCACAATGGCTACTGCTCCTCAGTTTGCTGCATGTATGCGATCAAGGAGGCGGTTATCGCCAAGGACCACGTCCCCGGGCTGCAGACCACCGTGTTCTATATGGATATGCGGACCCACGGCAAGGACTTTGACCAGTACCTGGAGAGGGCCAAGGACGAGTCGGGAGTCAGGTTTGTCCGCTGTCGGGTCAACGGGGTCGAAGCTGAAGGTGCCGGTGGTGATCTGCGGCTGAGCTACGTCAACGAACAGGGGCGTCAGATCGAAGAGTTCTACGACATGGTGGTGTTGTCAGTTGGTCTGGAGACCCCCAAGCACGTGCTTGAACTGGCCCATACCGCCGACATCAAACTCACCGCCGATAATTTTGCCGCCACCCCTGATTTTCAACCGGTGCAGACCTCCCGCCAGGGAATCTTCACCTGCGGTGCCCTGGCCGGACCAAAGGATATCCCCCAGTCGGTGGTTGAGGGTTCGGCGGCCGCGGCCGCGGTTGCCGACCTGCTTGCTCCCCAGCGTTTCACCCTGACTACCGAGGCGAGCTTTCCCGAGGAGAAGGATGTCTCTGCCGAAGAGCCGCGGATCGGGGTCTTTGTCTGCCACTGTGGCTCGAACATCGCCGGAGTGGTCGATGTCAAGGCGGTGGAGGAGTATGCCGCCACCCTGCCGGATGTCGTTTACGTGGAGCGCAATCTCTTCTCCTGCTCCCAGGACACCCAGGACATGATCGCCAAACGGATCCAGGAGCAGAAACTGAACCGGATCGTCGTCGCCGCCTGCACCCCGAGAACCCACGAACCGCTGTTCCGTGAGACACTGAAGGCCGCCGGCTTGAACGAGTACCTGGTGGAGATGGCCAATATCCGCAACCACAACTCCTGGGTCCATGGCGGCAGCCCGGCAGCGGCCACCGCCAAGGCCAAGGATCTGGTGCGGATGGCTGCCGCCAAGGTGACCTACGGCGATTCCCTGAAACCGATCTCGGTACCGATCACCCAGAAGGGCCTGGTAATCGGTGGCGGGGTGGCGGGAATGACCGCGGCGCTCAACCTGGCCGAGCAGGGATTTGATGTCCATCTGGTGGAAAAAAGTGACATCCTCGGTGGCAATGCCCTCAACCTCAAACATACCTGGTCCGGGGAACACGTGCCGAGCCAGGTTGTCAAACTGGTTGACCGTGTAGTGTGGAACGACCGGATCACCATCCACAAGAATGCGACGATTACCGCCGTGGAGGGTTTTGTCGGTAACTTTCGCTCAACTGTCTCCAGTGCGGATGGTTCGAGCAGGGTGGTCGAGCACGGCGCCGGGGTGGTGGCAATCGGCGGTAATGCCTATATCCCCAACGAGTACAATTACGACTCGATCACCAAGGTGGTGACCTCGGTACAGTTTGACAAGCTTTTCGAACTGAAGGAAAAGCATGTCAAGGAGTCGAAACGGTTTGTCTTTATTCAGTGTGTTGGCTCCCGTGAAGCCGACAACATGTACTGTTCGAAAGTCTGCTGCACCCACTCGGTGCAGTCGGCTATTGCCCTGAAACAGGAGGATCCCGAACGCCGGGTCTATATCCTTTACCGGGATATGCGCACCTACGGCCAGCGCGAGGCGCTCTACCGTCAGGCCAGAAAACTCGGAGTGATCTTCATCAACTACGAGCTGCACGGCAAGCCCAAGGTTACCGAGCGTGGAGCGGAGATCGACGTCGAAGTGTGGGATCATGTGCTGCACCGGCCGCTGAAGATCACCGCCGACATGGTGATTCTTGCCACCGCGGTCCGGCCGAGCGAGGATGCCGCTGGCCTCGGCAAGCTCTACAAGGTGCCGGTGGATGGCCAGGGTTTCTTTCAGGAAGCCCATGCCAAACTGCGGCCGGTGGATTTTTCCACCGACGGGATGTTTGTCGCCGGGCTGGCCCACTACCCGAAACCGGTGGAAGAGTCGGTTGCCCAGGCACTGGCCTCCGCCGCTCGGGCAGCGACCCTGCTCTCGAAAAGCCACATCTCCCTTGATGCGGTCAAGGCCGCGGTTGATGAGCATTACTGCGACGGTTGTGCCCTCTGTGTCGATGTCTGTCCCTACAACGCCATCAGTCTGGTGGAAAAAGCAGCCGATCAGGGTGGGGGCCGGACGATCGTCATTAACAAGGCGCAGTGCAAGGGCTGTGGCCTCTGTCAGGGGACCTGTCCCAAACGGGGGGTTTATGTCTCCGGGTTTACCATGAAACAGATCAGTGCCCAGATCCAGGCTGCCCTGGCGGTCTAACAGCCGAACCTCGCCCTCGCCTCCTTCGGCTTTTTGCCGGGAGGCGAGATAAACACTTTCAAGAGAAGGAGTCGATCCAATGAGTTTTGAGCCAAAAATTGTTGCCTTCTGCTGCAACTGGTGCTCCTATGCCGCGGCTGATCTCGCCGGGACTGCGCGGATGCAGTATCCGCACAACGTCCGGATTATCAGGGTGATGTGTTCGGGAATGGTCCATCCGGAGTTTGTCATGGACGCCTTTGCCCAGGGGGCTGACGGGGTGATGGTCCTCGGCTGACACCTCGGTGAATGTCATTACCTGGATGGTAATTATAAAGCGATGGCCCGATCGAACATGGTGGTGGAGTTGTTGGAGGATTTCGGCTATGAGGCCGACCGTTTCAACCTGACCTGGGTTTCCTCGGCGGAACCGGACAAGTTTGTCGAAGCGGTGAAAAAGATGACTGCGCGAGTCAAGCAGCTCGGTCCGGTAAACGGTCAGGATGCCACCGTGGCATAAAGGGAGGAAGAGATGGGAGTAACTACTGCTTTAGAGTGGTTGGGATCCTGTTCAGGGTGCGAAATTGCCATCCTGAACATCGGCGAAGACCTGGTACCGATCATCACCGAGGCGCTCGATATCGTCCATGCGCCGGTGCTGATGGACCACAAATATTTTGGCCAGTGCGGCGAGGGGGTAACCCTGACCATTCCCGAGGCGGTGGTGGGGATCGTCACCGGCGGGGTGTCGAATCACGAACACCTTGAAGTGCTTGAGGAGATGCGGGCCAAATGTCAGGTACTGATCGCCCTTGGCACCTGTGCCACCCATGGCGGCATTCCGGCGCTGATGAACGGCCAGAACCGGCAGCAGAGCTGGGAAGAGATCTTCCAGACCATCACCACCGATCCCGGCTCGACCATTCCCACCATCGAGGTGCCGGCACCGCTGGACCGGGTTTACGCCTGCGATGAAAAGGTCAAGATCGATATGCAGCTCCCCGGCTGCCCGCCGAATCCGGAGCTGATCGCCGAAGTGATTGTCTCCCTGCTCGAGGGCCGTCCGCCGGTACTGCCCGGCAAGAGCGTCTGTGACACCTGTCCCACCAAACGGGAAGGCAAGGGGGCGGTGGACAAGGTCAAGCGCTTTATCACCAACGCCGAATTGACGGCCGGTGAGCCGATTGACCAGATGCGCTGCCTGCTGGAGCAGGGCTACATGTGCATGGGTCCGGTGACCGCCGCCGGTTGCGCCAAGCGCGGGGCGCCGAGCTGCATCAGCGCCAGGGTACCCTGCCGGGGCTGTTTCGGCCCGGTTCGCAAAGACGGCAATCAGCTGCTTGATATGATGAACGCCCTGGCGAGTAATGGGATAGATTATAAATCAGTGGTCGACCGCCGCTCGATATTGCGGTTTTCCGGGGCTCACGGACAACTTCGGCCGGTCAAAAAACAGGTCGAAAAGGAGGACTAAGATGGGAAAGGTACTTAATATCGCACCGGTTTCCCGGATAGAAGGGCATGCCAAGATCGCCATTCATCTCGGGGACGACGGCAACGTCGAGGATGCGTTTCTGCATATTCAATCCCTCCGTGGATTCGAAAAGTTCATCGAGGGGCGTCCTGCGGAGGAGGTGCCGAGGATTGTCAACCGGATCTGCGGCATCTGCCCGTGGATGCATCATCTCGCCTCGAACAAGGCGGTGGACGGTGCCTTCGGGGTAACCCCGACCCCGACCGGCCACAAACTCCGCGAGATGTGCCAGGTGATGGCCCATATCAACGACAAGATCCTCCACTTCTTTTTTCTTGCCGCTCCCGATTTTGTCCTCGGGCCGAATGCCGACTATTCGGTGCGCAATGTTATCGGGGTGGTCAAAGCCGCACCGGAACTGGCTACCCAGGTAGTGAAAATGCGTCAGCTCGGACAGATGATGCTCGATAAGTTTGCCGGCAAGGCAATCCACCCGATTGCCGGGGTGGTCGGTGGTTTTGCTAAACCGATGGTCGAGGAAGAGCGTCAGGAACTCCTGACCGGTACCCGAACCCTGCTTGATTTCGCCAGTTTTGCGCTTGATTATGCCATCACCAACGTCTTTTCGAAGTACATGGACGCCATCGGCGAACTGGGGGTGATCAACACCGGATTTCTCGGCACGGTTGATCGTCAGGACGGTTCGTTGCGGCTCTATGACGGCGTGCAGCGGCTGATGAAGGCCGACGGCAGTTTTGTCGAGTTCGAGGGCCGCGATTACGCCGACTATCTCGGCGAACATGTTGAGCCCTGGGGCTACTCCAAGATGCCCTATGCCAAATCCTGGGACGAGGGTTTTGACATGACCCTGGCCGAACCGAAAGGGATCTACCGCGCCAACACCCTGGCACGCCTCAATGTTTGTGAGAAGATCTCCACCCCCAGGGCCCAGGCCGCCCTGGAGGCCTTCCGGGCAGCCTTTGGTCGTCCGGCCCAGCAGACCCTGCTTTACCATTATGCCCGGTTGATCGAGCTGGTCTATGCCTGTGAGCGGACCATCGAGCTGCTGGAATGGGAGGGGATCACCGATACCGACGTCCGGGCAAAAGTCACCCCCCAGGCCGGCCGGGGGATAGGTATTGTCGAGGCGCCGCGCGGCACCCTGATCCACGATTACACCACCGATGACAACGGCTGCATTACCAAGGCCAACCTGATTGTCGGGACGACCCATAACATCGCGCCGATGAACATGAGCGTGAAACAGGCGGCGACCAGTCTGATCAAGGATGGGGTGTACAATGAGGGGCTGCTCAACCAGGTGGAAATGGCGGTGCGCGCCTACGACCCCTGAATGAGCTGTGCCACGCACCGCCTGGATGGCGGCATTCCGGTTTCCGTAAGTATCGTCAATCGCGACGGCAGGGAGATCGACAGGATAGTCAGTTAAGCAAAGCCTCTGCCGGCGGGGGTATCCGTCGCCGGCAGGGTGCGGCAATACAGGGCTGAGGAGGGGGCTTCCCTCTTAACCCATGTTGTCTTTTTCGATAAATACTGTAGTATGTATCCAATGCTTGTACGTTTCCCTTTACCGGGATGAAAATATCAGCAGGAGGCAACCATGGCGGAGACGAGAAGAGTGCAGGTGCGGGCGGAGAATCCCAGCGGGGCTTGCGGCAAGCTGGACCATATGACCATCGACGAGCTTAAAGCGCGGGCGGTGGGCGACGAATTTGACGGGGTGTGCCCGGCCTGTGGCAAATTTCATCTGACCAGGGCGGAAATCGACCAGATTGAGAGCCAGAAGGTTGTCGATACTGAGGCCTACAAAGAGATGAAAAGCGAGGCTGAGGCCGAGTTGTAGGCTGGGTGCGGCTTGTCCACCCAGAAATCATGCTGTCCGGGAAGGACCGATCGAGGTCCGGCGGCGGGGAAGGTACGTTGAATGAATGGCGGAAATGGAGCAGGGAAGGAAGGACGCAGGGAGGAACTGCTCAAGGAGATCGATTCCCTCGTCGACCGGCCGATGCGCCTGATGGTGGTGTGCGGCACCCAGAATCGGGTCATCCTCAAACACCGCCTCCGCCGCCACCTCCCTGAAAAACTCGATCTTGTCGCCGGTCCCGGCTGCAGTGTCTGTGTCATGCCGGCCGGTCATATCGACGCCTTCGTCAAGATCGGCCGTCAGCCCGGGGTGATCACCGCCGCCTGTGAGGACCTGCTTCGGGTCCCAGGCAGCAGCGAGAGCCTGAAGACAATTGCCGCCAAAGGGGCACGGGTCGAGGTGATCTCCTCGCCGATGGACGCTCTGGATATTGCCAGACGGGAGCCCCAGAGCACCGTGGTCTACCCGGCGGTTGGCTTTGAAGCCACCGCTCCGGCGGTGGCCGAAACCATCCTTGAGGCAGCGCGTCTTGGCCTGGATAATTTTTGTGTCGTCCCCTCGATCCGCCTGCTGCCACCGACCAGTGACCTGCTGATGCTTGACCCGGACCTGAATATCCGCGGCCTGCTCTGCTCCGACCACATCAATACCATTTCCGACACCGAGGCCTATACCCAGCTGGCCAAAAAACATCACCTCTCCTGCTATATTGCCGGTTTTGAGCTGGTTGACATTCTTGAGGGGATCTGCAGCCTGGTACGGCAGATCAGCAGGGGCGAGAGCGTGTTCGACGACACTTCGGCATTTATCTATTCGAGTGCCGACAATCGCCACGCCCGGAAAATCGTCTCCGAGGTCTTTTTTGCGGTGGACACCGACTGGCGAGGGTTGGGCACTATCGAGCGCTCCGGCTTTGTCATCCGCGACGAACTCTCCCTCTTCGACGCCACCAAAAGGTTCAATGTCCGTTTCGAAGAGGGGCAGGAGTCCTGCATGTGTCAGTGCAATGCGATCATCAGTGGCCGTGGACTGCCCCCAGACTGTCCGGCCTTCGGCATGGTCTGTACTCCCCAGAACCCGGTTGGGCCGTGTATGATCTCCGATGAGGGGATCTGCTACTCCTACTTCAAATACAATGTTCAGTCGAGTCGGGCCACCGCCCTTGACTGGCGCTGATCGGACGGGGGTGCAGATTCCCCTGATTCATAGAGGCTGCAGTGCATGAATTCTCCCTCGCCCAGGGTCTCCATGGGCAACTGCTCGATCTTCTTCGGCAGCACCAGGCGACGAAGATACTCTCCGCCGAGATAGCCGTCGGTGATGGTGCCGGGGTTGTCGTTGACTCCTTTCTTTTTGGTTTCAACATCCTCGCTGAAGAGGACCCGGCGACCCACGGCCTTGAGCTGAAGGTGAGTCACAACTCCGGTGGCGACCTGATCCTGATGCGGGTGGAACTGATCTGATCGCCTCCTTCAGCTCCTCCCGCAGTTCACCAGCACCAGCCCCTCCCTAGCGAAAGCCCGGCATTGCCGCGACGGCACAAAAGAA
>JAZBOD010000152.1:0-9274 GCA_036350955.1 Desulforhopalus sp.
ATCGGACCTGGACTGGCCGAAAAATGGGACGTATCTGCCGATGGCAAGGAGTACACCTTCCATCTCCGCAAAGGGGTCAAATTCCAGACCACCAAAGGTTTCACCCCGAGCCGGGATTTCAACGCCGATGACGTGATCTTCACTTTCATGCGCCAGTTTGACAAGGAGCACCCTTACCACAAGGTCAGTGGTGCCAGTTATGAGTATTTCAACAGCATGTCGATGCCCGATCTGATTCAGAGCATCGAAAAGATCGACGATTACACGGTCAAATTCGTCCTCACCCGGCCGGAAGCTCCGTTTATCGCCAATCTCGGCATGGACTTTGCTTCTGTTTTCTCCGCCGAATACGCCGACAAGATGATGGCCGCCGGCACCCCGGAAAAGGTTGACCTCGAACCAGTCGGCACCGGGCCCTTCCAGCTGGTCGCCTACCAGAAGGACGCGGTCATTCGCTATGCCGCCCATCCGGACTACTGGCAAGGCAAATCTCCCCTGGACAATCTGGTTTTCGCCATTACCCCGGACAACTCGGTACGCTACCAGAAGCTGAAGGCCGGCGAGTGCCATGTGATGCCCTACCCCAACCCGGCCGACCTGGAAGCGATGGCCAAAGACCCCGACATCAATCTCCTCCAGAAAGAGGGGCTGAATGTCGGCTACCTGGCCTACAACACCAAGGTTGCCCCTTTTGACAACCCCAAGGTGCGTAAGGCCCTGAATATGGCGATCAACAAACAGGCGATTCTCGACGCGGTCTTCCAGGGTGCGGGAAAAATCGCCAAAAACCCGATTCCGCCGACCATCTGGTCCTATAACGACGCAATTGTCGACGACCCGTACGATCCGGAAGCTGCCAAGCAGATGCTGGCGGCAGAAGGTGTCAAGGATCTGAAGATGAAGGTCTGGGCCATGCCGGTGCAGCGCCCCTACAATCCCAATGCCAGACGGATGGCTGAAGTTATCCAGGCCGACTTTGCCCAGATCGGCGTCGAGGTGGAAATCGTCTCCTACGAGTGGGGCGAATACCTCAAACGTTCCAAAGAAGAAGACCGTGATGGTGCCGTCCTCCTTGGCTGGACCGGTGACAACGGTGATCCGGACAACTTCCTCGCGGTGCTGCTTGGTTGCGACGGGGTAGGCGGAGCCAACCGGGCCCAGTGGTGCCATCAGCCCTTTGAAGACCTGATCCAGAAAGCCAAAGTGGTCTCCGACCCGGCCGAACGGACCCGGCTCTACCAGGAAGCACAGGTGGTTTTCAAAGAGCAGGCTCCCTGGGCGACCATTGCCCATTCCGTGGTATTCCAGCCGGTTCGTAAAGAGGTTGTTAATTTTCGCATCGATCCTTTCGGTGGCAATGTCTTCTACGGCGTTGACCTGAAATAGGCACAGGCTGCAAGGCCGGGCGAAATCATCGCCCGGCCTTTTTTTTGGCAACCGCACAGCCTGGAGAACCCTGCCATGCTCCTCTATCTATTAAAAAAACTTGGAGTGATCATCCCCACCTTTTTTGGGGTGACCCTGATCGCATTTATCTTTATCAGATTGCTTCCCGGTGACCCGGTGCTGCTTCTCGCCGGGGAGAGGGGAATGAGTGAAGAGCGCCATGCCGAGTTGATGGCCCAGTTCGGCTTCGACAAACCGGTGATCGTCCAGTACGGCATTTACCTCAAACAGCTTGCATCCGGCGATTTCGGTACATCGATCATCACCAAAAAGCCGGTTTTCGAGGAGTTCGCCACCCTTTTTCCAGCGACCATGGAGCTGTCAATCTGTGCAATTCTTCTCGCAGTATTCTTTGGCCTGCCTGCCGGGATGATTGCCGCAACCCGTCGCGGCTCACTTTTCGACCACACGGTGATGACCGGCGCCCTCACCGGCTACTCGATGCCGATCTTCTGGTGGGGGCTGCTGCTGATCATTTTTTTCTCAGGAATTCTTGGCTGGACCCCGGTTTCCGGGCGGATTTCCCTGCTCTACTATTTTGAGCCGGTCACCGGCTTCATGCTCATCGACAGCCTGCTCTCCGGACAGAAGGGTGCCTTTGCCTCGGCCTTTTCCCATTTGATCCTGCCGGCCATCGTTCTCGGCACCATCCCCTTAGCGGTAATCGCCCGACAGACCCGCTCAGCAATGCTTGAAGTGCTCAGCGAGGATTACGTGCGTACCGCCCGGGCAAAAGGGCTTTCGCCGAAACGGGTGATCGGCCTCCATGCCCTGCGCAATGCCCTTATCCCGGTGATCACCGTCATCGGCCTGCAGGTCGGGGTGCTCTTTGCCGGGGCTATCCTTACCGAAACCATCTTTTCCTGGCCGGGTATCGGCAAGTGGATGGTTGATTCAATTTTCCGCCGGGACTATTCCGCCGTGCAGGGGGGGCTCCTGCTCATTGCGGTGATCGTCATGTTCGTCAATCTTGTGGTTGATCTTCTCTACGGTTTGATCAACCCACAAATCCGCCACCGAGAGTAGCCATGAGCGAAACGATTATCCCGACAGCGAGAGACGACCGCCCTGCCGGATTTCAGGCGGTGCTCCGTGAGTTTTGGGCCTACTTCAGCGAAAACCGTGGCGCAGTGGCCGGACTGTTTTTTTTCATAGCGATTATCCTGGTGGCGATATTTGCCGATCTGATCGCCCCCCACGGCCCGAACGTCCAGTACCGTGACGCCCTGCTCCAACCCCCGTTCTGGCAGGCCGGCGGGGACAGCCGCTTTCTGCTCGGTACCGACGCCACCGGCAGGGACATGCTCTCCCGCCTGATCTACGGCTCCCGCTACTCCCTGTTTATCGGCTGCATCGTGGTATCGATCTCCCTGGTGGTTGGCATTATCCTGGGCCTTGTCGCCGGATTTTTCCGGGGCCGCGTTGATACCTTCATCATGCGGGTCATGGACGTGGTTATCGCCTTTCCCAGCCTGCTGCTGGCCCTGGTGCTCGTCGCTATCCTCGGGCCAAGTCTGATCAACGCGATGATCGCCATTGCCATCGTCCAGCAGCCGCATTATGTCCGCCTGACCCGGGCTGCAGTGATGACGGTGATGACCAAAGATTATGTCACCGCCGCCCGGGTGGTCGGTGTTCGCTCACCCCGGCTGATGTTTGTCACCATTCTCCCCAACTGCATGGCTCCGCTGATCGTCCAGGCTGCACTCAGTTTCTCCACCGCCATCCTCGATGCCGCCGCCCTTGGTTTTCTCGGCATGGGAGCCCAGCCGCCAACCCCGGAGTGGGGCACCATGCTGGCCGAAGCCCGTGAGTTTATTCTCCGGGCATGGTGGGTCGTAACCTTTCCCGGTGTTGCCATCCTCACCACGGTGCTGGCCATCAATCTGATGGGCGATGGGCTGCGCGATGCCCTCGACCCGAAACTCAAACGATCCTAAGCCATGCCACTTCTTGAAATCGAAAAGCTCAGCGTCGCCTTCCAGACCACCGGGGGAATGTTCACCGCAGTTGACCGGGTCTGTCTCAGCGTTGACCCGGGTGATATCGTCTCCATCGTCGGCGAGTCCGGCTCGGGAAAATCGGTGGCGATGCTCGCATTGATGGGCCTGCTCCCCTGGACGGCAACCGTGACCGCCGATCGCCTGCGCTTTGATGGCCAGGATCTGCTCTCCATCTCCCCCCAGGAAATGCGTAAAATTATCGGGGCGAAAATGGCGATGATCTTCCAGGAACCGATGACCAGTCTCAATCCCTGTTTCACTGTGGGTTTTCAGCTGGCCGAGCCACTGAAAACCCATCTTGGCATGGACCGGAAGGCACAGCGTCACCGCTCTCTTGAACTTCTTGATCTGGTCGGCATCCCCGAGCCGGAAAAACGTCTTGCCGCCTTTCCTCACCAACTTTCCGGCGGGATGAACCAGCGGGTAATGATTGCCATCGCCATCGCCTGCAACCCCCGGTTGCTGATCGCCGATGAACCGACCACTGCCCTCGATGTGACCATCCAGGCCCAGATTCTTGACCTGCTCCTGCGACTTCAGCGCGAAAACGGCATGGCCCTGGTGCTGATCACCCACGACATGGGGGTGGTCGCTGAAACCGCCAGGCAGGTGGTGGTCCAGTACGCCGGTCAGCAGGTGGAAAGACAACCGGTTCGGGATCTTTTTTCCAACCCTCACCATCCCTATACCGAGGCCTTGCTCAACTCACTCCCGGAACGGGCCACCGCCAGGCTTCTTCCCTCCATTGCCGGGGTAGTCCCTGGACAGTTCGACAAACCGCGGGGCTGTCTCTTTGCCCCCCGCTGCCGGCTGACCACCGACCACTGCCGGGAAGTGGCCCCGGAGCCGGCCTCGGCAGAACTCGGCTACGCCCTCTGCCACTACCCTCTCCGCCAGGGGCATCCCACTGACTATCCAAAAACAGAAGAGGTACGTGGATGAAAGGGGAAATCGTCCTCACCGCGGAAAAGCTGGCCCGCCACTATCAAATCAACCGGGGAGCCTTTCGTAAACCGGCCATCCTCAAGGCCCTGGACGGCGCCACCTTCAACCTGAGCAAGGGAAGAACCCTCGCCGTTGTCGGTGAATCCGGTTGTGGCAAATCTACCCTGGCCCGACTGGTGACGATGATTGAACGCCCCACTTCCGGGGAACTGGTGATCAGTGGAGTCGATATCACCCGGGCCGAAAAAAGCAAACTTGATGCCCTGCACAAAGAGGTACAGATCGTTTTCCAGGACCCCTACGGTTCGCTCAACCCCAGACAGAAGATCGGCCACAGCCTGGAAGAGCCTCTGCTGGTCAACACCGCAATGAACAAAAAGGACCGCCGTCAGGCTGCGCTGAGTATGATCAACCTGGTCGGTCTCCGCCCGGAGCATTACGACCGCTACCCCCACATGTTTTCCGGCGGGCAGAGGCAACGTATCGCCGTTGCCAGGGCACTGATGCTCAACCCGCAGATCCTCGTGCTGGACGAACCGGTGTCGGCGCTCGACGTCTCAATACAGGCACAAATTCTCAATCTCATCGCCGAATTGCAGGACAGGCTTGATCTTGCCTATCTCTTTATCAGCCACGACTTATCGGTTGTCAAACACATTGCCGACGAGGTGATGGTGATGTACCTCGGCAAACCGGTTGAATCGGGTGCCCGCGACACACTGTTCAGCAGGCCGCACCACCCCTATACCCGGGCCCTGCTCTCGGCCACCCCGGTGGCCGATCCTTTCCGGGTCAAGGAGCGGATCGTCCTTAAGGGAGAACTCCCCTCGCCCATCGATCCGCCATCCGGTTGTACCTTCCATCCGCGCTGCCCATCGATGACCGAAGAGTGCCGGCTAAAGATGCCGGATGAAGTGGAGATTGACGGCTGCCGGGTGGCCTGCTACCATCCTAAAATGTACTGACCGCAGGGTCGTTCCCGGGAAAGATCACCCAAGAGGAGGAAAAAAATGCGCACGCTGCAGATTTCAGCCCAGGACAGGATTCCAGCACTTGGTCTCGGTACCTGGAAGTCGGCCAAAGGAGAAGTGGGCCAGGCAGTTACCAGCGCCATCGAACTGGGGTACCGGCACATCGACTGCGCCCCGATCTATCTCAACGAAAAGGAGATCGGGGCGTCACTAAGTCGTGCCCTGCAGGATGGCGGCGTAAGGCGCGAAGAGCTGTGGATCACCTCGAAACTGTGGAACAACGCCCACGCCAAAAGACATGTCCAACCGGCCCTGGAAAGTACTCTGCGCGACCTGCGCCTTGAATATCTGGATCTTTTTCTGATTCACTGGCCGGTCCATTTTCAGCCGGGGGTTGCCTTTCCCAAAAAACCAGAAGAGTACCTGCCCTACCAGGCCATCCCTTTAGGGGAAACCTGGCAGGCAATGGAACGCCTGGTGGAAAAGGGTCTGTGTCGCTACATCGGGGTCTGTAATTTCGGCATAAACCGCCTCGCGGGCCTCCTGCAGCTGGCAGACATCCCTCCGGCGATGAACCAGATCGAACTGCACCCCTACCTCGCCCAGCTGGATATGCTTGAATTTTGTCAGAACAACGGGATCCTGCTCACCGCCTACTCACCGCTCGGTTCGGGGGACCGCCCGGCAGCGATGAAAAAGCGCGATGAACCCTCGCTGCTGCAACACCCGCAGATCGTCGCAATTGCTGAAAAGTACCAGCACACTCCAGCTCAGGTCCTCATCGCCTGGGCTCTCGGTCGAGGGACTGTGGTCATTCCGAAATCGGTTGACCGGCAACGGCAAAAGGAGAACCTTGACGCCACCAGACTCCAGCTGGCCGAAGCTGACCGGCAACAGATCGACCTGCTCAATAGCGATTACCGCTACGTAGACGGTAATTTCTTTGCTGGTCCGGGTTCGCCATACACCATAGAGACACTCTGGGATGGCGACTGATTTGAGATCCCCGACAGTTCCCGCCGGCTCATCCTCTGAAGAGCTTGAGAAGGCAGAAGAAGGGAAAAAAGTTGATTAGATAATTGCGCTTCTTGAATGAATAGTTGTATATTTTTCCTATTTTAGGCAAAAGAGAGCCACAACCCGCCGGTCGACCCGGCACCGGACCGAATAAAGAGTCTCCATTATCAACAAGGGGGGATGCCACAGTCCATGCAGCTCTTTGACTATCTCCCCACGCCCGCCCTCCACCTCGACACCGACAGCCGCATCCTCCAGGTCAATTACAAGGCCCAGGACCTGTTTGGCTGGCAGGATCCTCCCCCGGAGTACCCGCACTTCACCTCGCTGATGGATCCGGCAGAACTGCCTCATTTCACCCGATTTTTCGAAGGAATTGACTGTAATCCGCCAAAGGTTCTGTCCACCACCCTGCTCCTGGCAAGCCGGAACCGGCTGCCGGTAACCATCAAGGCCTCGCCAACAGTCAATGGTGGTCGACTCTTTCTCCTTCAACCAAGCGATCTCTATAACTATGGTTGCAGCGACAAATGTCTCCATTCAGCGGTTCTTGAGGCCCAGTACCAGAACAACCCCGGAGGCATCCTGCTGGTTAACGGCCGGATGGAGATGATCTCTTTTAATCAGGAATTCGTGCGCATCTGGGATATTCCCCCGGAAATCCAACAGTCCCGCGATGAAGAAGCCAGCCTCGGCAGCATCCTCGACAAGCTTGCCGATCCTGAGGCTTTTCTCGAGAAAGTCCGCCACCTCTATGAAAATCAGGACGAAGTGAGCACAGACGAGGTCCTGCTCCGTGACGGCAGGATCCTCTACCGCCACACCTACCCGATCAGCGAGAGTGGCCGGTATCTTGGCCGGGTCTGGTATTTTCTCGATATCACCCCCTTGAAAAGGGCGCAGTATCAGGTAGAAAAACAACAGATCTTTCTCAATTCCATCCTCGAACATATCCGTGACGGCATTGTCGCCTGTGATACCACCGGCAAAGTAAACCTGTTCAACCGAGCCAGCCGGAACATGTACGGCTGGGCAAGTGATCATCCACCTCCGGTGAGGCTGGCGCAGCTGCAGCTGCACAACAGTGACGGCACTGCAGCCATTCCTCCTGAGCAGGGACCGCTCGCCAGAGCACTCAGCGGCGAAACCCTGCAAAACGCCGAATTCAGTTCACTCTCTGCCGAGGGCGAGTTCCGCTCGCTGCGGGTCAACGGGCAGGCGATGTACGATGGTGAAGGCAATAAACTGGGGGCGGTGCTCTCCCTCCATGACATCACCGACCTTGCCCGGGCCAAGGAACAGCTGCGCTTCATGGCCTACCACGATGCCTTGACCGGACTGCCCAATCGGCGGCTGTTCCACGACCTGCTGCAACACTGCCTGAAACAGGCTCACCGCAACCAGCAGCAGGTTGCGGTACTCTTTCTCGATCTGGACAACTTTAAGGCGGTCAATGACCAGCACGGTCATGACCAGGGTGACCAGATGCTGGTGATGATTGCCAGAACCCTGCGGGAATCCCTCCGCGAATCGGATATTCTCTGCCGCTGGGGGGGCGATGAATTTGTCGTCGGCCTGCCGGAAATTGACGACAGTGAGGGGGTACTGGCTATCGCTGAAAAGATAGGCGACCGGATTCTCGATGCGGTGCAGGCGCAGGTGGCAGAGTGCCCGGTCAGCGTCAGTATCGGCATCGCCCTCTACCCGGATGACGGCATTGAACCTGATTTGCTCATCCGTAACGCCGACATGGCGATGTACGGGGCAAAACGCCGCGGCAAGAACCGTTGTGAACTCTTTCCCCCGGAGGGGAAAAAAGAGCTCTGACCAACTGGCACCGCACGTTCTCTATCTGGGCAGGTGGTGGTTGATTCCTCAACCGGCACGGAGACGGTTGAGCAAACCCTTGGCCTCTGTGAGCATCTCCCCCCGATAGCGGAGTTCGAGCCCCGCCTGGAGCATCTCCCAGGTCAGCAGCCGCCCCACTTCGGCGAGAACCGCCAGGGCAGCCAGGGCGCGTTGGCCGGGTTTGACCCGCAGGGCGGAAAAGTCGACGGTCCGGAGATCCGCTGCAGTCGATGGCAGGGTAAGGTCAGCGCCGGCGATCACCAGCGCCTGAGGGGGGAGCCCGGCAAATACCGCCTTTCTTTTCGCCAACCCCTCCGCGGCGACACAGAGCACTACCCCCGGTCCGGTCATGCCGGTATAGCCGATCGGCTCAGGGGCAAGCACCACCTCCGCCACCGAGTGACCACGGAGCACGGTTATCGGATAGTCGTTTTTCTGACTGACGTGGAGTCCGGCGCTCATCCCGGCCAGACAGAGAACCTCACCGGCAGTATTGATAAACTGCCCGGCCGCCCCAAGCATGAGAATCTCCACCCTTTCGCTTACCACCGGCCGGCAGACCGTCTCTACCCGGGCGGGAGCCTCGGGCTCTGCCGCTAGCCGGGCCAGGCGACGATAGTGCTCGCCGTACTCCTCACGGCCATTACCCGCCACCTCACCAGCCGCCACCCCCTGCCGAGCCAACGCCTCCTCGAGTTGCCGCGGGTTGAGCGGGTTGCGTTTACTGTAGCGACCAGGACAGACCGACCAGACATCGAGCAGGGCAAAACCGGGAAAAGTAATCGCTGCCGCCATTCTCTGGGCAAGAGTGCTGTTGAATGCGGTGAGACGTTCCACCCAGGGGGCGCCAGCGGCGGCGGCAACCCGGCAGATATCCAGAGGCATCTCCAGCTGATTAAGAAAGCCGGAGCTGGTCAACCCGGCTGTCGGGGTTGTCGCCGAACACTGCCCGCCGGTCATTCCGTAGTTAAAATTGTTCAGCACCAGCAGGGTGATGTCGAGGTTGCGCCGGCAGCTGCTCAGCACATGGGCGCCGCCGATCCC
>JAZBOD010000153.1:0-3827 GCA_036350955.1 Desulforhopalus sp.
AACCTGGTTCCTATCATAGAAAGACAACAGCGGTTTTGGCAAGCAAATCAGCAACTCATCGGCGAAAAACCCGGTAATTTGGCCTGAATCAGCAACCAGGATTAAGGATGAACATCATATTGGCAGAGGACGGTGAAATTCTTGGCGGCAGTTTGTGCCTGATTGATCGCCGGGCGGAACATATCGTGAAAGTCCTTCGTGCCGAGGAGGGCGACAGACTGCGGGTCGGGGTGGTCAACGGTTCATCAGGGCAGGCGACGATCACCGCCATCCAGAAAAAATATCCATTTCGGGTCGACCTGCAGGTCGAATTGACTGCGCCTGTCGCGGCTATCCCGCCATACGATGTGATCCTCGCCTTGCCCCGACCGATCATGCTTCGGCGGGTCCTCAGTCAGCTCGCGGCCCTTGGGGTCGGCACCCTCCATCTGGTCAATGCCGCAAGGGTGGAGAAAAGTTTCTGGAAGGCGGGGATTCTCAGCCCCGAAGAGTACCGGCCCCACCTTCTGCAGGGGCTGGAACAGGCTGTCGACACCCGTCTGCCGGAGGTGGTTATCCACCGCCGGCTGGAGACCTTTCTCGGTAAGGACTTTCCCGGGGTGAACAGGACCTATAGCCACAGGTTGATCGCCCATCCCGAGGGAAGCGAGGACCTTGGCCGGATCCTTGACGACGACCAGCCCGGCCGGTTGATTCTTGCCGTCGGTCCGGAAGGCGGCTGGCTGGAGGAGGAGGTGGCCGCCTTTGTCGAGCAGGGGTTCCGCATCTGTTCCCTGGGAACAAGAATCCTCAAGGTGGATACCGCGGTGATCGCCCTCCACGCCCGGATCAGCGCCCTGCGGGAAATTCAGATTAGCGGTAGGCCGCGAGCCCGGTAACTTCCTGCCCGATTATCAGCAGGTGCATGTCGTGGGTCCCCTCATAGGTGTAGACCGACTCAAGGTTATTGGCGTGGCGCATCAGCGGATATTCGCCCATGATCCCGTTGGCCCCGAGAATGGTCCGCGCCGTCCTGGCGATTTCCAGGGCAATGTGGACGTTGTTCATTTTCGCCATCGAAACCTGGGCCGGGGTAAAGTTGCCCTGATCCTTTAATCGCCCCAACTGCAGAGCCAGCAACTGGCCTTTGGTCAGTTCGGTAACCATTTCCGCCAGTTTTTTCTGCTGCAGCTGAAAGGCGCCGATCGGCTTGTCGAACTGGACTCTTTGCAGCGAGTATTCCAGGGCGGTCTGGTAACAGTTGTCGGCGGCGCCGAGAGCGCCCCAGGCGATACCGTAGCGGGCTTGAGTGAGGCAACTGAGCGGTGCCTTGAGACCGATGGCGGCGGGGAGCAGGCTCTCTTCTTCGTCAACGACGACGTTTTCCAGGATCAGTTCACCGGTGACCGAGGCCCGCAGGCTCCACTTGCCTTTCATCCTCCGGGTGGAAAAACCCGGCGTGTCCCGCCTGACCAGAAAACCGCGTACCCCGGCGTCAGTGTTGGCCCAGACGATGGCGACATCGGCGATACTGCCGTTGGTGATCCACATCTTGGTACCGTTGATGGTCCAGGTACCGTCACTGTTCTTTTTTGCCCGGGTCCGCATCCCGGATGGGTTGGAGCCGAAATCGGGTTCGGTGAGGCCGAAACAGCCGACAGCCTCGCCGGCGGCCATCAACGGCAGCCAGTGGTTTTTCTGGGCCTCACTGCCGTAGGCAAAAATCGGGTACATAACCAGGGAACTCTGCACTGAGGCAAAACTGCGGATGGCCGAATCCCCCCGCTCCAGTTCGTACATCAAAATTCCGTAAGCGACGCTGGAGAGCCCGGCACAGTTGTACTCTTCCGGAAGGGTTGGCCCGAGAAAGCCGAGGCTGCCCATGGTTTTCACCAAATGACCGGGGAACTTCTCCTCCTGGGCGTAGCTGTCGATGATCGGAATGATCTCCCGGTTGACAAAGTCCCGGGCGGTTTGCCGCACCAGCTTCTCCTCATCGGTCAACAGCCCCTGCAGACCCATAAAATCGGTGATCTCGGTGGTCATCAACATGCTCCTCGTACAATAGTTAGTAGGTTAAGAGAGTTTCGTCCCGAACGGTTGGTGTTTTTTCCCTGCGGCAGGGTATAGCTGGGCAACGCTTAGTCGATTTCAAAGCGGATCCCCTGGGCGAGAGGCAGGGCACGGCCGAAATTGACGGTAACGGTCTGCCGCCGCATATAGCCTTTCCAGGCATCGGAACCGCACTCCCGGCCGCCACCGGTCTCTTTTTCGCCGCCAAACGCCACGCCGATCTCCGCCCCTGAAGTGCCGATATTGATGTTGGCAATCCCGCAGTCGGAACCGCTTGCGGCGAGAAAGGCCTCGGTCTGATAGAGATCGTTGCTGAACAGGGCCGAGGAGAGCCCCTGTTCAACGGCATTATTTAGGGCAATAGCCTCTTCCACCCCACCTTCGTAACGTATCAGGTAGAGGATCGGCGCAAAGGTCTCGGCGCGGACGATCGGGTAGTCGTTTTCTGCCTCGGCAAGGGTCGGCTCAACATAGCAGCCGGAAGAAAAATCCGCCCCTTTCAGCACTGTGCCGCCATGGATTACCCTGCCACCCTGCCGGGAAAGGGCCTTGATCGCCTTTTCGAAGGTTTTCACTGCGTCCCGGTCAATCAGTGGCCCCATGTGGTTTGCCTCAAGCAAGGGGTTGCCCACCCGGACAGAGCCGTAGGCGTGGAGCAGGTGGGTTTTGACCTCATCGTAGCGGCTGGCGTGAATCAGCAGCCGACGGGTGGAGGTGCAGCGCTGGCCTGCGGTACCCACTGCGCCAAAGACCACGGCCGGAACGGCAATCTTCAGATCGGCATGTTCGCTGATAATTACACTGTTGTTGCCGCCGAGTTCGAGAATTGTCCGCCCCAGCCGTTCTCCGACCCGGGCGGCGGCGATACGTCCGGCTGCCACTGAGCCGGTAAAGGAGATCAGGGGTATCCGGCGGTCATTGAGGAGTCGGCTGCCGACCGTGCCGCGGTCGCCGATGAGCAGAGAGAAGATCCCTTCAGGCAGGTCGTTCTGCGCCAGGACCCGGGCGATGATCTTCTGCACGGCGACTGCGGTTGCCGTCGCTTTTGCCGAGGGTTTCCAGACCGAGACGTCGCCGCAGATGGCGGCGATCATCGCATTCCAGCCCCAGACGGCAACGGGGAAATTGAACGCGGTGATGATGCCGACCACCCCCAGGGGGTGGTACTGTTCAAAAAGCCGGTGCTCGGGGCGCTCGGAAACGGTGGTCATTCCGTAGAGCATTCGTGACTGGCCAAGGCAGTAGTCACAAATGTCAATCACCTCCTGCACTTCACCGAGGCTTTCCTGGATCGGTTTCCCGGTCTCGTAACTGATCAGGGTAGCCAGCGGCAATTTGAAGTCGCGGAGCCGCTGGCCGATCTGCCGTACCACTTCGCCGCGTCGCGGGGCGGGAAGGGAGCGCCAGAGTGGGAAGGCCCTGGTGGCTTCGCTGATGACCTGCTCGTAGTTTTTGGCGTTGGCCTTACCCACCTGGGCAAAGGCCGTTCCGTCGACCGGGGAAAAGGCGGATATCCCGCTTCTGCGGGAGGTCGCCAGCCAGGCGGTACCGGTGGAACACCCCGACATGTTTTTTTCAAGATAGAGTTCGTCAAGAAAGTTCATGAAACCTCCGTGGGGGGGAATGGGGTAAGCGGATCTCGTATGCTCTTATCGCACCTTTCCGCTGTGGCGTCAAGTCCCTGGAGGCTTTCCGGAGAGTGCTGGTGTACTCAGGAACTGGTCGAGAGGTTCTGGGGCTGGCTGATCAGCTGCCGGTGGAACCCCTGGCGTGAA
>JAZBOD010000154.1:0-3370 GCA_036350955.1 Desulforhopalus sp.
CGATGCTCCTGCTGAATCAACAACAGCACGCCACCGAGCAGCAGAACAACGATGAAAAACTGGAGCAGACGGCTGCTCGGCCGGTCGGAAAAAATCAATGCTGCCCCTTTTTCCCGTGATGACGCATCTGTGAGCCCTGGCGCAGAGAGTCAATCATTTCGCGGCTGATGGCGGCAAAGGGAACAATCTCCCGGCCATGGTGGTCGGCGAGGAAATTGTCGGCGGCGGCACGCTCGGCAAAGGGGATCAACTCGTGGCCCATCGGACCAAGGATGTCGCTGCCCACCACATAAAAGGCGTGGCGGCCGTCGATCCATTCCAGGCTGTAGTAGTCCTTGACGACCACCTCTTCCACCACGCTGCCCGCTGCCGCGCCGTAGCGCTGTGGCTCAAAGAGATAGGCGAGCATGTCCTTGACCCCGTCAAAGGCGGCGACCGTACCGTCACTCAGGCGGACCTGGGTCAGCCACTGCGGGTACTTGTGAACAAACATGCCGCACACCGGACAGCGGGTCGCCTCATCGACGGCAAAAAGCTCTGCCACCCGGCTCTCCGCTGCCATCGACGTCGAGATACCGGCCAAGATTATCACGATTGCCAGAAGACCATTTTTCATAGACTCTTTTCTCCTCAACATTCAGGGCACCTGCTGCAGGTGCTCAGCAAAAATTTCCCTGACCTCGGCTTCGCCCACCGCACCAAGCAGCGCCCCCAGGAGTCGCTGGTCCGGGCTGATAAACAGGGTCTGCGGGTAGACCTTGATCTGGTAGAGATCGGCAAGCTTTGCCGAACCGTCCATGACCACCGGAAAATCGATACCCAGTTCATCGATAAAGGCCCTCAGCGAAGACTCCTTATCGTAAAAGCTGCCAATATAGAGAATGACCAGGCCCTGTTCCCGGTACTTTTGGTAGAGTTTGGTAATCACCGGGGTGTCTGCCCGGCAAAAACGGCAATCCGTCTCAAAAAACCGGAGGATAACCGGTTTGCCCCGCAGGCTGGAGAGCACCACAACCCCGCCATCAAGATCTCGGGCGGCAAAATCGGGGGCGGGATCGCCGAGACGAAATTCCCCGCGTACCGGCTCCTGTTGGCAGCCGCTGAGCAGGCAAAAGATGATTGCGGCAAGCAGGCACCAGATTTTCAGCCGGGCGGCAGTCGGCCTCCCGTAGAGCAAAAGGGTTGATCTGCACGCATTCATTGGCATAAGACTCCATTTACTCCTGGAAACACTGGAGCTCCTCAGGGGTATTGATATTCTCCCAACTCCGCTCTAGCCCGACGGGAACATCAGGGGCAATGACCCGTGGGTGAGAGGCTAAGCCACCGATCCGCCAGTTCCCCTGCCAGATCTGCTCTTCGAGGAGCGGCAGGGCGCGAAAATCGTACCAGGCAAGAAGCGGTTCTCCCCGCTTCCGGCCATTGAGCCGGGGGAGGCACGCCCAGCGGCCGACACGGCGCTCGGCCAGCAGCCAGCGGACCGCCTCGCTCGAAACCAGAGGCATGTCACAGGCCACCAGCAACCAGGAAACCAGGGGTTGCCAGCGGCCGGCACTGAGCAGCCCGGCTGCGGGACCGGCAAGCCCGGGCACGTCAAGCAGCCGGGGCGCCCCCAAAAGATTCTCCGGCAGCGTCCCGGTACCACTCACCACCACCCCGTCGAGTTGCGGGGTGAGCACCGCGAGGGTCCTTTCCAGCCAGGTCACCCCGGAGGCATCGCATAACAGATGCTTGGGGCGGCCCATCCGTGAACTCCTGCCGCCAATCAGCACACAGCCCCAGACCGGAGAGTGTGCGAGCAGGGCGTCGAGCCGGGCCAGGAGCAGATCGACCCAGACGCTGCGCGAAGGAAGTTGCTCCAACGGCCAGGACAGGTGCCAGGGGTCGTCGCCCTCCTCCTGTTCCGCTCCCGGGCAGGTTTTCTTTTCCTGGACAAAGAGCAGGTCGCACTGGCGAAGGTGTGAGGCAATGGTATGGCAGTCAGTCTCCCCCTCAAGGCAAAGGGCCAAGAGCCCCCGGCGCTTCAGCTCCGCGAGCAGTCCGGCAAGAAATGGACCGTGGTGTTCCGCTGCCCCGCGCAGATGAAACACCGGCAGAGCAGAAAACCCGCTGAGGCTTTCAACAGTGATCACAGATCCTGACATGGGCCTATTTCCCTTGCGGCGCAGGCTGGTGGCGTGGTATCTACATCAGCTTTCCTTGACACAGCAGGAAAGTGGTTCACCGCCAGAAATAAGGGGCGCGGGACCGGCCAGCCAACCAGGCCGACCACCAGCAATGCTGCTGTATAGCCATAAACCCCAGTTCAATGCAAGAAGATCTTCGCCTCAGCGCCTATCACTATCATCTGCCCAAAGACCGTATCGCCCAGCACCCGGCCGACCGTCGCGACCAGTCCCGACTCATGGTGGTCGACCCCTCGGGCGGCGCGGTCAGCCACCGGACCTTTGCCGCCATCGCCGATTTGATCAGTGGCGAGGACCTGCTGGTGATCAACGACACCAGGGTCTTTCCAGCGAGGCTGCTTGGCCGCAAAGAGAGCGGAGGCAAGGCGGAGGTCTTTCTTCTCGATTATCCCCGGGCGGCAGGTCCGGACAACGGCAGCGCATCAGCCAGGGCTCTGGTCAAATCGTCGAAACGGCCCAAACCGGGAAGCCGGATTCTCTTTGCCGAGGACTTTTATGCTACCCTGACCGGCAGCAGTGCCGAAGGAACGGTAACTCTCCAGCTGCACTATCCGAAAGAGTCTGGCCTGGGCGGGACTCTGCAGCGTTTTGGCCAGGTGCCCCTGCCACCCTATATCGGCAGACCCCAGGGCACCACCACCGCCGACGCCGAACGTTATCAGACGGTCTATGCCGACGCCCCAGGGGCTGTTGCCGCCCCTACGGCGGGTCTCCATTTCACCGCTGAACTCCTCAACACCATCACCGGCCGCGGCACCCTGCTCGGCCGGGTGACCCTGCACGTCGGCTACGGGACTTTCGCACCGGTACGGGAGGAAGATATCACCCAACACCAAATCCACAGCGAATTTCTCTCGATTCCCCCGGAAACCGTAGCGATGGTCGCCCGGACCAAAGCCCGGGGTGGCCGGGTCTGGGCGGTAGGAACGACATCTGTCCGGGCCCTGGAATACGGTGCCCGGCATGGATCACTCCAGGCTGGCCAGGGGTGGTGCGACCTGTACATTTTCCCGGGTTACCAGTTTCGGGTGGTGGACAACCTGATCACCAACTTTCACCTGCCCGACTCGTCGCTGTTGTTCCTGGTGGCTGCCTTCTGCGGCCGGAAGACCCTGCTCGACTGCTATCAACAGGCGATTGCCATGGGATACCGCTTCTTTTCCTACGGTGACGCCATGGCAATC
>JAZBOD010000155.1:0-19786 GCA_036350955.1 Desulforhopalus sp.
CTTACGCCCCGGGTGTGGACAAATTTTTACAATGCCGTGGTGGGCAACCTGACGATAAAAATTCCGTTTTTAAAACCCGTGTTATACTGCGCCATCAGTCAACACCGGGGGAGTTCATGACGGTCGACAACATCAATGTAGAAGAAACTGTCAAAACGGTAAGAGAGTTAATTGCCCAAGAGAAAAATCTCTCTCCGTCCCTCAAGGGCAGCCTTGAGGTGATGATTTTTCTGGTATTGATCTTGGTCAATTGTCTTGGGCTCAATAGCCGGAACAGTAGCCAGCCGCCGGTGGCCGATCCGTACCGCAAAAAAGCTGTCAGAACGGCTGGTGACCGAAAAGCCGGCGGCCAACCAGGCGATCCTGGTAAGACGCTTAAACAGGTCACTGACCCTGATATAGAGTGTCCCGGACCAACCAAAAAAGCCAGCCACTGGAAGTCAGGAAAAATCGCCCGATCAAAATCGAGAAATCTCCTGGAACGGCTGATCAAATTCGAGGATGCGGTGGAATTGGCGGTCGAGACTATAAAAATCGTCGCCGAAACGGGCCATGCGGCGATGGAGAGATTCAAGTTCCGTCAGTTTTCTTACCGATTCAGGTCTCCGAAATGGTGGAGGTAAAGGCTGCGGCAACAATCGGTCGGAGTAATAGCGAACCATTTATGCATTTACATCGAGCATCCTGCAATGGTAAACATTTCATCCAGCATGGGCGATACACGGTTGTTTACCGCCCTTGACCACCGCCACGATCTCTTTGGCGAGAATTTCCGCGGCATCATAGCTTTGTAGCGGTAAATCGGCATCCAGCACCCCCAGTTCCGTACAGCCGAGGATACACAACGTCGCTCCCTTGCTGGCGAGGTGGCCGCAGATTGCGGCAAAATCTTTCCTGGTCCCGTCTTCGCAACGGCCGGCTTTCACCTGGCGGATCATCTGAAAAAGGCGCTCCTGTTCCGCCGCATCGGGATAAAGGACAGCAATGCCGAGGGCTGCAAAGCGGCTATGATAGAGACCGGTCTTGACGATGGTGGTTGACCCCAAAAGTCCCACCTGGGTCAGCCCGGGATGCTCCGCCAACACGGTCTCGACCACCAGGTCGATCAGGTGCACCACGGGAATCGTCACCGCCTGCGCCACATACTGGTAATAATGGTGCGCGGTATTGCAGGGGATGACCAGCAGATCAGCGCCATAGTCGGCCAAGCGCCTTGCCATCTCGGCCATGACCGGCCCGGGGTTGTCCCCGTCGCCCTGGAGTATTGCCCGTATGCGCGAGGGGATTTTGGGATTGTTATCGACAATGCAGCGAATATGGTCGCCATCGTCGAGTGCCGGGGTATTGGCGATAATCCGTTGCATCAGGTCGACCGTCGCCTCAGGCCCCATCCCGCCGATGATTCCGACAACCTTTTCCGGTGATTGCATGATCCCCTCCGTCTATGAAACGAACAAACGAGAGGGAGGGAACCTCGTCTGCCGACGTTCCCTCCCTCATGGTGTTCCACTGGTGATGTCAAACTTTCCTGCCGATCTATTTCCTGAAGGTGTCAAGATAGGCATAGAGTGCCGGGGAACCTCCGGTGTGGAGGAACAAGACGTTGGCGCCCTCGGGGAACACGCCCTTGCGGACTAGGTCAATCAGCCCCGCCGCAGCTTTTCCCGAGTATACGGGATCGAGCAGAATAGCTTCCTCAAAGGCAAAAAGTTTGACAGCCTCGACCATCGACTCTGTTGGCAAAGAGTATCCAGGGCCTACATAATCGCCATAACACACAATATCCTTGCGGGATATGCCTCCACGAATGCCCATGAGCTCAGCGGTCTTTTCCGTGAGACCATATACGATTCCCTCCTGAACATCCTTAGGGCGAGAGACGTTCATGCCTGAAACTGGAATGTTGGCGTTGGTGCCGACCAAGCCGGCAACCATGCCGGCGTGAGTTCCTGCCGAGCCTGAAGGGACGACAATATGGTCGATTTTCAGGTGCATGGTATTTATTTGATTCATCAGTTCTTCAGCGCAGGCTGCATAACCAAGGGCACCAATCGGATTGGACGCACCGCCTGGGATTATGTATGGTTTTTTGCCAGCCGCTTTTAATTCGCCGGCAACTTTTTCCATCTCGGCCAACATGTCAGAGCCGCCGGCAACTACTCGCTTGGATTTTACTCCAAGGAGTTCAAAAAGGAAGTTATTGCCGCTGCCTTCGGGTTTGTAGGAACCTTTAACCCGCTCCTCAAGAACCAGGTGACACTCGAGACCCTCCTTCGCAGACCATGAAGCAGTGAGTCGACAATGGTTAGACTGTATCGCCCCACAGGTGATAAGGGTATCGGCCCCTTTCTCGATGGCATCGGCAATACAAAAATCAAGTTTTCGGGTTTTATTGCCGCCGGCCGCACCGGGAAGAAGGTCGTCGCGTTTGATATACAGGTGCACCTTGCCCCCCAGAACGGCACTGAGTTTCGCCATCGGTTCTATTGGTGTTGCCCCCTGCAGATACCCCCGTCGAGGAAATTTCGCATAGTTCATTTCTCGCTCCTTGTTTAGGTGAAATACTCTTTCTCGCCAACCTCACAGGTTGTGCTATGTCGGTCAACTGCCTTGGTTAAGACTTTAGGTCGACTCCACAGGGCTTCAGGCAAAGGCCTTGCTTTACACCCAGTCCGTGGTTGAAATTGGTAATAACGGGTAAATTCTCTCAACCAGATCCAGTTAGAGAGGATCTTGCCATCTCTGCGAGTTGCGCGGTGCCAACCGCCCGTTTACCGAGTTGCTCGCCTGCTTCAGGAAGGCGGGTGTGGAGTATCCTTATCGCCTCGACAACTGTCTGCAGGTACATCTCCAGGTCATCTTCATTGAGGAGAGGGATCTGGTGGCAAGAGATGTATTCTGCAGATACGGCAGACGAAAGGACGGCCGCGGTCCCGGGGAGCAGTCCACCATGGGCGACAATATCGTTCACCCCGTTGCTCATAAAGACCACCCCACCCATGTCATATTTGACCAGGCTGACCAGTTCACTGACAATGGCGTTTTTCTCGCCGCAATTGTCGGCTTTGGCAAGGCGGTTGCCGAGATCGACAACCCTCTGGGAAATGTGCTGGGTTTCCTCCATCAGCGATCCCGACCTCCTCGGGTACGGATTGGGCGGCAGATAAATTGGATAGCCAAGGCTCTCGGCCGCCGCGGCCAGACACTCCCCGACGACGGAATTGTCATGCTCCTGGTTGGCACGAACAATAAGGGTGGTCTTGTCTATCGCCTCCTTCCAGAAGGGGACATACGCTTTCGCCTCAACGATGATGGTCGGGAGGGCATCCATGCCCAGAATAGCCATCAGCCGGCCCTTGTTACCGATGGGGACATTACCCTCAGTATCCTCGTTCGGGCCAATGCCACCCAACCCGGCGTTGACGGTGAGAAGTGCCGAGACCGGTACTCCGTTGATCTGCAGAACGGTGCCGAGATAACACCCGCAACTCTGTGGTGTATCCTCTTCGAAAAAATGGAATTTTTCTGGATACCCGTTAAGATAGGTCGCCACCACCGCCCTGGCCAGGGCGGTGATGAATGTGGCGGGTATTTCAAGAATTCCCTGGCCATGGACCCGGCCAAAAATCGTGGTAGCCAGGGTCTGGGGGCAGAGGCCATTCATCCCTACCGCCGCCTGCATCAGGGCAACTTCAGCCGGGGTAATGCCACTTCGGGCGACAGCGGTGGCGGAACCTCCCCCTTCAAGGGTGATGGAGATGCTCCCCTGTTCAACAGCAACCTCGATGTGGGCGATCCGTAAATCCACTGGAGCCGCCAGATGAAAAATTTTGCCAAGAACGGAAAACCCAGCGCCATCCTCCTGAACAAAACCGGAGTGGCTGTGGGCATGACTTACCCCGATGTGCCCGGCCAGCCCGACTTTGCCAATTTTTTCGGAAGAAAATGAAATATCCATTCTATTTTTTCCTTGGTTATTACAAAAGGCAAAGGACCATTTGCGGGATAAACGCCAGGAAAAAAATGCCACAAAGGATTGCCGCGATAAACGGGAGCACAGCATAGCTCAGTTTTTCTATACTTATTCCGCTGATACCGCAACCAACAAACAGGTTGACCCCTACCGGTGGCGTCAAAAAACCCAAAGAGACGGCGGCGATCATCACCACGCCGAAATGGGTCAGGTCGATACCGGCCTGTATCACCAGAGGTTGCAGCAGAGGGGTGAGAATGAGGATGTTGGCTAGAGCATCCATAAAGGTGCCGAGGACCAGCAGCATGAGGATAATAACCACAAAGAAGATGATTTTGTTTTCCGTAAGGCCTGAAAGAAGGCCGACCATGTCGTTGGGAACATTGTAGATCAAAAGAATCTGCCCCAGGGCAGAGGCAGTGGCAACCACCAGGAATATCGTCGCATTGGTTATGGTGGTGCTGCGCAGAATCTGCCAGATCTTGGTCTTGTTCAGTCTTTTAAGAACCAACCCTTCAACAAGGAAGGCGTAGGTGACGGCGATCGCCCCTGCTTCAGTCGGGGTGGTGATTCCACCGTAAATACCGCCGAGAACAATGACCGGAACCGCCAGAGCATATTTGGCTTCCTGGAAAGCCTTCCAGGTCTGCTTCAGCGGGGCTTTTTCACTTTTAGTCGCAAAACCGTGGTACTTTGACAGGAAATAACAGGTAAACATCAGAATAGCGCCGATGAACAGACCGGGAATAATCCCGGCAATGAACAGATCACCCACCGAGACATTTGCCGTTGTCCCGTATATGATCAGCGGGACACTTGGGGGGATCATCACTCCGAGGCAACCGGCGGAGACGTTGGTGGCGGTGGAGAACGACTTCGAGAATCCTTCTTTTTCCATGGAGGGGATCATTATCCCGCCGACCGCAGCCACCGTAGCCGGCGCAGAACCGCTGAGTGCCCCGTAAAACATGCAGGTGAGCACAGAGACCTGGGCCAGCCCACCGGTAATGTGGCCGATCAGGCAACGGGAGAGCCGCAGCAGAGACTCGGCCATGCTCCCCTTCTGCATGATCTCGCCAGCCATGATAAAAAAGGGCACAGCAAGCAGCGGGAAGGTATCCAGAGAGAAAAACATCTTCTGCATGAGAAACTGCACCGGAATATCGGCCGAAACCACCGCTATGACTACACTCATGCCGAGGGCGACACCTATCGGCACGCTCAAGAGAAGCATAATCGGCAGGAAGACAGCAATAAGCAGGATGGGAAGTTCCATAAAGTACTGCTCCTTGGCTACATGTAAATCAGCTTAGGCAGCTGAAACCGGTGGTCTGCGGGGTTGCCCGGTACGATTGGCAGCAGTGCAGAGATTAAACAGGTAACGCCCCGCCATGATCGTCCTTGGCCCACACAATATTTTTAAGGACAATAATAGTGCGCAGAGCCATCAACAAAAACCCGAGCGGGATACAGATGTAGGCGATCCACATGGGGAACTGCAGGGCGGGGGCAACCTGCCTGGAGTCGATGACGAACTGGATCATCATTAGCCCCCAGAAAAACATGATGCCGCAGAACACAAAGGTTATCAGATAAGCGAGAATGGTAAAATATCGGCCAATCTTCGCCCCGAATACGGTTCTGACTATGGTTACTTCGAGGTGGCGTCTCTCAGAAGCGGCAAAACTGGCGCCAATGTAGACGGCGAAAATAAACAGATAGCGGGCGAGTTCTTCTGGCCAGTCCAGGGAGTGCTGAACGACGTATCTCTGAAAAACCTGAAGAATTATGATAACCGCCATAGCCGCCAGAGCGCATGACGAGGTGATCTCTTCAAATTTGTTGAGCCATTGCCAAAATGTCGTCATCGCAACCTCTATGCGGTGGCAGGTTAAGGTGAGCCTTTGCCTGCCACCGCGCACTATTGGGTGAAGAAAAGATATCGCCGATTAGTGTCCGGCAACGGTCTGTTTCATCTCTTCAATCAGTTCCGGCGGTACCTCTTTGGCGAACATCGGGGCTACTTTTGCCGTTGCGTCAACCCAACGCTGCCGTTCGGCAGGCGAAAGTTCAATGACCTCGCCCCCCATCTCCTTGATCTTTTCCAGGATCATCGCCTCGTTGTTACGGATTTTATCACGTTGAAATTTCTGCATGACGGCAAAGGACTCGCGGATCCACTGCTGCTGATCCGCCGGCAGACCTTCGAAAAACTTTTTGGAGATCATCACCAGATGGGGGCTGTAGAAGCTCCTGGTCAAGGTGACATATTTGGTGATCTCAGGAAATTTGTTAAACCAGGCAAGATTGAGGTCAATGTCGATGGCGTCGACGGTTTTTTGCTGCAGGGCAGTATAGACCTCACCCCAGGCAACGGGTGTGGGATTCATCCCGAGCGACTTGAGGATTTCGATATGGGCTTTGGAGTGGGTTGCACGGATTTTCAGCCCCTTGGCGTCTTCAAGATTTCTGATTGGCCGGCTGGAGAATATTTGCCGAAAGCCAATTTCGATATAGCCCAGACCGAGAATGCCATTTTTTTCCAGGGCTTCCGCCAACCGGGTGCCGATCGGGCCGTCGGTGATCAGATCCGCAGCCTCATAACTTGGAACGATGAACGGCATGTCGAGAAACATCATCTGCGGGTTGAACACCGACAGGTTATTGGTTGCATCTGAACCCATCTGCAGCATGTTCATCTGCAGCCCTTGAACCACCGCATCAAAATTGCCATATTTTGAGCTATCGTAGATGTCTACCTTAAAGAGGCCCCCCGATCTCTCCTCCAGATCCTTCTTGAAAAGTTCATAGCCTTCTCCCATGGGGTGCTGGGGTACGTTGGGGTGGGCAAGTTTGATGGTGATCTGGTCTGCGGCATTGCTGTCAGCAAGGGTTCCCACTCCCATTACCATGGTCAGTGCCGCCAGAATAATCCCTAATCTTTTCGTCTTGTTCATGCGCTGTTCCTCCTGAGGATTGAGAGTACCGACATCTCCCGAATGATTTTTTCTGTAAGCAAATCATCTCCACAGGCCTATCCTGAAGAGACGGAGAGAACAAGGTCACGATTCATTCATGGTTACCAACTCGGAAATATCATTAGCAAGTTTGGTAACCTGTCCGGCATAGGTGCTGATTAACGATTCCGTGGTGTATTCACTCGCCGGCAGGTCGAAACTGATTGCCCCGGTGACCTTCTTGGTCTGGAAATTGATCAGTGGGGCACCAATACAGATCAATCCCTGAAAATACTCCTCGTTGTTTATTGAATACCCCCGGTTACGGGCCTCTTCGATCTGCTGGAGGAGGATATCTGCCTGGTCAATGGTATTGGGGGTGAATTTTTTGTATGGAGCCTTTGCCAGATATCTTTCAAGATCACCTTGATCCATCCGGGACAGGACTGCCTTGCCAGTGGCACGGGCATGGAGATCTTCGCAGGCCAGAGGTTGGCGGAAAAAGAGGGTGGAACTCGCTTCTCGCCGATAGAGGGCCAGTAGGGTCTGACCATCGACAAGGGTCGAATCTATGGTGACATTGCACAGACGGTGTGCTTCATCGATCAACGGCTTGACCATATGAAGCAATTCATAGCCTTGGATGATTGTATGGCCGAAGAGAAGAGCCTTCGGACCCAACCGCAAAGCCTTGCTGCGCGGGTTCTTGCTCAAAAACCCTAAAAGAACGAGGGTGTTGACCAGGCGGTAGGTCGAGGTTTTGTTGATCCCTGCCAGCCGTGCTATCTCAGAGAGAGTGCGCCGGCTGTGGTCTTTGTCGAAGAGACCGAGGATAGAGAGCCCCTTCTCCAAAGTTGTCGAAAAATAGACGTTGGGGTCGGAAGCCATATCGCTCCTTCGTTACTATAATAGTAACAGTGTTAACATAATTTTATTATAGAACATCTTTCTACTATGTCAAGCACTATTTTAAGCTAAAGTAGATTGGAATAAGTTTTGTTGAAATCGAGGACTGACTAGGAGACAGAAGTTTAGAGACAGAAGTTTACCGAGAAATTTTGCAATTTCTCAGGAGGAAACCTGTTAATGATAGCTTTCAAAGATTGGGCGACAGCCGGTACAAAATCTCAAAATAGTGCAACCGCCCCCAGCGAGAGGTGTCTTGCTGTACCTTTAAGGGCGAGGGTTGCCTGTCCCCCGCCCATAGAGGTAGGGCTACCCGTAAAGAGTCTCAATCCACCTGATGGCTTCGGAGTCGTTCACCTTCCCGAAGTACCGCTGAGTGGTTGAGAGGTCAGCATGGTGATCACAGAAGAGCTGCAAGGGTTACTGAGTGTGGGCAGGCCGTGGATTCTGTCGGTTTCCCAGTGCCACTCTGATGATCTCCTCTGCCAATCCCCATTTTGGTGAAGAAAGGCCGCTGGGCAGCAATAGGGGACCAGGGACCGTCTTTTTCACCCACTGCGGAATGCGCTGTCCGTTCTGCCAAAATTGGGATATAAGTCATCTTGGCCGGGGAAAGGAACTGATGGTGACCATGGTGCTGGATCTGCAACAACAGGGGGGCATAACAATAACCTGGTCACTCCGACCCACTGTTCCGCATAGATTGTCAAAGCTCTGGATGTCGCCGCCGGATGGGGCTGCAAGTTCCCATCGCCACAACACCTGCGGTTGTGAGCGGCTGGAGGTCCTCAAACTGCTTGATGGTGTCGTCGGTATCTAACTGCCCGACTTCAAATACTGGGACCAGGATATATCGATCAAATACTCAGCCGGTGCCGATGATTACCCCGGGATCACCCGGCAGGCGACACTGGAAATGAACAGCCAGGTCGGCGTTACCGAACCGGTAGCGGACGGCATCATCGAACGGGGATTGATAATCCGCCATTTGGTCATGCCCAACAACCAGGGCGGTTCGGATAAGATCATCGAATGGATTGCCGCACATCTTTTCCCTGCAGCCTGCGTCAACATCATGGCCCAGTACACCCCGCTAAGGCCTTCGACTTTCCGGAGATATTCAGACATTGCCCCGGAGGAGTATCGGGCGGTCGTCGAGGCCGCCGAGAACGCAGGGTTGACCAATATTGACATTCAGGGGTTCTGGTGGCTGCGACGAAAATTTCGCCCTGCTTTTTATGGAGAGAGTTGTCATGAATGAAAATTCGCTTTTCGCCCTGCTGGCCCTGTTCCTTTTCTTCTTCCTGCTCTCCGCCTTCTTCGCGGCGGCGGAAACCGCCTACTCGAGCATCAACAAGGTCCGCATCAAGCGCTTCGTCAAGGAAGGGCGAGAAGGAGCTCTGAAAACCCATGCACTCATGCGCGACTTCGGCGGCACCATCTCCACCATCCTCATCGGGGGCAACATCGTCGACATCCTGATGACCGCCCTTGCCACGGCCACGTTGACATCACTCTTCGGTGCTATTGGCGCGCTCTATGCCACCGTTCTGATGACTTTTCTCATCATTGTCTTCGGCGAGATCCTCCCCAAAGCGTTCGTGAAGGATCGGGCCGAGGAGTTCGCCCTCTCGGCGGCTTCGCTGCTCAGCTTTTTGGTCTGGCTTTTTCGTCCCTTCACTCGCTTTACACGGGGACTGTCGACACTCATCCGGCGCTGGATGCCGGGCCCCGCCGACAATTTGCCGAGCGTCACTCACGATGAGCTGTTGGCCATCGTCGATGCCATGCAGGAAGAGGGGGTGCTTCCCACGGCGGAACGGCAACTCATTGAAAATGCCATTAACTTCAATGAGTTGGAGGTTTGGGAGGTGCAGACCCCCCGAGTAGACCTTTTCGCCCTCAATATCCGGGAGCCTTTGGAGAGCATCCGCACCATGCTCGTCAATAACCATTACTCCCGGGTCCCGGTATACGAGGGAACCGTGGACAACATCGTCGGTTTTCTCAACGAAAAGGATTTCCTCACCCGCTGGGGGCAGGAGGAGCCCTTTGAACTGCGGAGCATCCTCACCCGCCCGCTGCTCATCGCCGGAAGCGCCAGCCTCATGGACACCTTCCGCATTCTTCAGAAATCGCGGAGTCATATGGCGGTGGTGCTCGACGAGTACGGCGGTACCTCGGGCATTGTCACCATGGAGGATCTGCTCGAGGAACTCGTTGGCGACATCTACGACGAACATGACGATATCAAGGAAAACTTCGTCCAGGTCAGTGAAAACGTCTTCCTCGTCAACGCCGAAGCCTACCTCGACGAACTCTTCCACAGCTTTCTACGTCGACCCTGTCCGGAGAGCGATTCGAGCACCTTCGGCGGGTGGTTGCTGGAGCAGTTCACCATCCTCCCCGAGGTGGGCGCCTCGGTCCGCTGGGAGGACCTGACCTTTGAAATCGTCAAGATGAGCGGCCAGCGACTTCAGAAGGTGCGCATTATTCGCGACGCTCCGTCCCAGGCCGGAAAGGAGCTCCGTCAGCCATAACCCGCTCCAACAGCTGGTGGAAATATTTCTTCCCCCGCAGGCACTTTTTGCTGTAGCTGGCGCCGAATTCCATCAACAGACCGTTCAGCCCCAGCGTGAGGTGTCTACTGTTCATTGCCGGCTTTGTTAACTTGGGTGGCAAAGCTGTTTCCTGCTTCTCTGCCTCAAAGAGCATTGAGATTGTTTGCTAGCAGATCTCATATGAATTTGGGCGGGATTGTGCTAAATCTGCCCGCAGTCATTATGAGTGTTGTGTCGATGTGTTGTTGTTGACCAATCATTCAAGTCTGAATATTCGGGACAGTTCTGGTTTTGGGGGTATTTTTCGGGGTATCATCCGATTTTTCGAAACGAAAAACATATAGATAATAGATAAATAGATAATGTGTTAAATGGACTGCATCCCAGTTGTTCGTCCGGCAAGGTCCGGCTTTATATATAAACCCGCTATTCCACTCGGAAAGCGGGTTTTTTGTTGTCCGCTGTCGTCCATCTTGGTACGGTATGATCTGATGGTTAGGGGGGGTATTTCTCTAACCTGTATAGCATTCAAAATGAAAAGATATCCAATTTTAGGGGATCTGTGCGTCTCTTTTGATTGAAGGAGAGCAGGACAATTCCAGCAGAGCAACTGTGAAGGCCAGTCTTTACCAGGTAACACCTAAACCTTGACTCGATCTAGGACATAAGGGCTTACTTCGTAACATCATAACAATCCAGAATCTCCCCGAAATATAACGTGTGGTAGTCCTTTTCCGGGTAGAGCTCCTCCAGATGAGGATCGAGTAAAGCACTCTCCATCGCGGTCTTGTAGACGATTCTGCACTCGTAGTGTATGCCGGGGATGTCAACGAGGGGCGAGTCAACGTGCCGTGCTGCCCGCTGCTTCAGGTTGCATTCCTTGAACTTGTCGTAATCCTTGCCGGATTTGGTCCCACAGAACATCACTGCACCCTTATAGGTTGAGTCTATGGGGATGCTGACGGTAAAATTGTCCGTCTGTTCCAGGAGTTCAAAGGTATGTCTCGAATTCCTGACCGCCACCATGAACACCTCACGTTTCCAGATACATCCTATCGTGGCCCAGCCTATGGTCATGGTATTGACTTTACCACCAGCCTTGACGGTAAGAAACGCTCCTTTGGTGATCTGCGCCATGACTTCGTCCGCGTTTTGGAGATACGGCCGCTTATCCATTTTCCTCTCCCATATATTGTTATTTTAAGATACTAGCTTTGAACATCATCGATTGATAAGAAACCAGTGCAGGCCGAAGACTGTGCCTTCTCTTGTTAAAAGTGGGTTGAGCCGGCCGAATATTGTCTGGTGCGATGTATAAAGGAGTACGATCATTCCCAGGCATCTATCATTCGGTGCGTTGAGCTACTTCGGCATCTATGTCTTTCAAAGGGTCAATAAGTTTTGGTTAATTAAGCCTCTGCTGGTTCCATCGCTCGGTTTCATTCGGGCGGAATTTTGTGCACCCTCCGCCGGGAATCTGAGGATCGATTTATCTGGCTTGACCAAATCCGGTGCGGAGCAGGGAATCCCGGCTGATCATTCCGGTAAAGTGACCGTGCTCGTCGACCACCGGCAGCCGCTTGAGCGTTTTTTCAGTCATCACGCGGATAGCTTCCTCGATCAGCATTGTTTCCCGCACCGGGCTGACGTCGGTGCGCATCACCTCCTCGGCCTTGGTCTGAGCCAAACGCTGTTCCATATCGCCAGACGAACCAGATTTGCAGAATGATCGGCTAATCCGGGCGAAGAGGTAACTGATCCCAGCGTGGCCGGGCTTGAAGTAGCGCAACAGATCACGGTCGTCAATGAGGCCCAGCAATTTCCCCTCGCTGTCGACCACCGCCACCCGTTGAATGTCGTTTTCGTTTATGATCTTGATAAGTTGATCGATGGTAGTTTCAGGGAAGACGGTGTGAGTATCCCGGCGGGCGATATCGCTGACCGTCCGCAGATTACGCACTTCAATTTTCTGGGCGGTAAAAGCCTGCCAATCCGGTGCCTCGCGCATTATGGTCTTGAAGATATCCAAACGAGACAACATTCCGACCAGGCAGCCGTTCTGCCCGACGACCGGTAAACGTTTCAAATCTCTGCTGACCATGAGGTCAACTGCCTCAAGCAGTGGTCGCTCTGCGGCAATGGTAACTGCGGGCGAAGTCATAACCGCCGCAACGCGCTGCCGGGCAAGGTCCGCCATAACAGCGGCCAGACCTGCGTCTTCACTTTCGGCAAGCAATCCGAGACTTAACGGCATCCCTCCTCTGGTAATCAAATCTCCCTGGGTGACCACCCCGATCGGCCGACCAGCAGCATCGACCACCGGCAGTCCGGTAAAAATCGCCGAGAGAAGCAGTCGCGCGGCATCGTCTAACGGACTATTTGCGGTTATCCATACCGGTCCGGCAGTCATCACATCTCGCACTGCCAGTTGCGGGGGGAAAAAGGTGTTGGCAGTCTTGTAGCCAACAACATGGAGTTCACCGAGAACGATGATCCCGTTTTCCACCATGCCATCGAGATCGGTAAGGACTTTCTCGGTCAGTGCTTTTGGGAGCAAAATGGTGATGCGGATTGGCAGATTGCAAGAGAGAATTTCCTGCCGTTCGGTCGCCACCGCACCGCTTTCGCTACAGCCGGCGATACCTCGGGTCACCATGCAACGTGCGGCGAGTTTGAGGCTGTGGACATATTCGATGACGGTATCGGAGAGCGGTCTACCGCGGTGCCGCGCATCTTCATCGGTAAAAATTTCAATAGTCCGATAATTCAGCATACTGCCTCCCTTAGCACAGATTACCTGGACACAATCCAAAGTAGGTAAGCGTTATGCATCGATATTATTTAAAATAACGCTACTTGACGATTGCATGGCCAAGCCTGTTCGGCCGGCGTTGACCGGCTCCAGGGAAAAGGCCGAGAAGGTGATCAGGGTGCCAAGTTCCCCCCGCCCACTATGACCGGCAATACTTTATATCTGGTGGTCATCGGCAATAAGAACATTTCAGGGAAGTGAAGCCTACTCCAATTTTTTTCCCGCCACAACTCCTGACAGAGCTGCCAGCTTGGGAAAGTTAATGTCCAGGCCTTGCTCAATCACCAAGTGAGTGTTATTTCCCTTGCTTTAGGCGGTTGACCTCGTTACCACCTGAGGATAATCGCCGATCCCGTTAGGGCAGGCAGTCTGAAGGCCTCCCAGAGGCAAAGGTTGGTGCGGTGATCCGGGAAAGACTCGCCAAGCGCAACTACTTCGCCCCCGGCTCGGAGCCGCTTTACGAAGAGGCCTTTCTCCGCGAATACCAAAAGCATCTCGGCTTGCCGGTCACCGACAACAGTGGTGCCGAGCTGACGGTAAAGGTGATCGGCCCGGGCTGCCCCCGCTGTGAACGGCTACGCGATGATGTCCTCCAGATTCTTTCCGAGGCTGATTTACCCGCTGATTTCGAATATGTCTCTGATCTACAGGAGGTCGCCGAGTACGGCCTCTTTGCTCTGCCGGCCTTGATTATCAACGGTCGGGTAAAAACTGCGGGCAGGGTGCCCAGCAGGAGTGATCTGCAGAACTGGCTGAAGGCCAAAGATGGCCAAGGAGGGAGCTGAGTTAATTGAGCTTTTCCGTTCTGCCCGGTTCAGTTTGTTCACCTATCAAGGAGTTCACTGATATGTACCGAAATATGTTGCATTGTTTGACCGGGATATGTCTGTTCGCCGCCCTGAGCAAACTGGGTGTCCCCGAGAAGCTGCATTTCAAGACCTGCCTGAGGTTGGCAGGCCAAATGCCCACCAATTGTCGACCCGCTCAAAGAGTGGTCTTTCTGTTGTCGGTAGCAGACGAGAAAAAGAATTACTGATTGCCTCGAGAACTACCGATTAAGCTCTTCCGCTTTAACAGGGGTACCGGATCAACAATATGGCGTTTAAACCATTTTTCATGGTCATCCACCCCAAAAGCGATACAGAGCAACTCAGAAAAGTGGAATGTTGGAATCTGTTCTTTGCGGGAACATCGAATCTCAAGGTTGAGATGACACATGGCACAGGCTGTTACCAGACATTCTGCACCAGCTTTTATTGCGCTATCCATGATCTGGTCTACCAATGTTGTGACTACTTCTGGCTTGGCAACCGAGAGGTATGTTCCGCAGCATTTGGCATAATGGGGCCAGGAGACAGGTTCGGCGCCAAGGCTTTTCAAGGTGTTTTCCAGAACGCCACTATGCCTCGTATCGTTTCTCAATAAAGGTGGCTTTGCCAGCATACAACCGTAATACGGTGCAAAACGGATCCCATTGAGTGGGGTGACGACGTTTGATTCAAAAACATCCTTTGCCAGTTTTTTAAACAGATCAAAGAAGTGAATTATCTCAAGATCCGGATCAAAGTTTTTCCCCCATTGAGTCTCATATCTCTCCATTGCTTCGGCGTCGTTTTTTATTTCTTCATGGGCTGAGCGCATCCTAATATAACAGCTCGGGCAGGCGACCAGCAGGGGTACTCCTTTTTGGGCAAGAGTAAGATTTCGTTGAGGGAGGAGAACAGCCGCCTTGGAATCGATACTGTGGGTGGATGAAGACCCACAGCAATTCCAGTCCTCCAATTCTTCAAGGTTTATTCCCATCTTCTCGCAGAATTTGTAAATGGAACGATTATTCTCATGGCCGGACGCAGCAAGGGAACAACCGGGGAAATAGGCGTAGGTATCTGGTTTATTTTTTGAAGATGTTTTCAATTGCTTTGATATCCTTTACTTTTTGAGGCATAAGATCCAGTTTGCGCTTTTTCAGCATGGTCACCCCCAAACCGATATCCTGAAGGTACGCCTTTTTTTTCAGCTTATAACGCATCATTATTTCCAGCTTGTGAGTTCGTCCGTATTTTTTTATCGAATCAATTACCTGTCGATGAAAATTGAGGATATCCGGTTCTTTTATCACGACCTTCTTTTCAAGAGCCAATTGGCGCAAGGCATCCATTACGGAAGGGATATCAATTGCCATGGGGCAGCCATCACAACAGGTGTTGCACCCTACACACACCCAGATGGTGGAAGATTCCAGAGCGGGTTGGTCCATTCCCAACTGGAGCAAGCGCAGTATCACGTTGGGATGGATATCCATGGCCTCCAGAAAAGGACAGGCGTTGGCGCAGGTTTTACACTGGAAACAGCAATTATAATTCACTTCGGTATGGTTGCGAACATCGGTTTGAACGCGTTTCATTCCCTGGTTTGACAGTCTCATCCGGAATCTATTTTTCTCAGGTTGATGGTATCGTCACTCTTTGGCACCATAGAAATTTCCGCCAACCGACAATGATTATTCTATCTAATCATTATACGACCAAGATCCTTGACCCATGTCAAGAAGAGGTGAATGCTGTTTTCAGCAAGTGGATCCCTTTGGGTTTCAAACAACGATCTTTTTTTGAATCAGCAAACTCAGAACAGCATGATCAGCCATCCAGCAAAACCCGTCGCAATCACAATGGCGGAAAACGCCAAGTATCCAGCATATACCATGAAGGGAGTGATTGGCAGGAGGTGCTGCTTTACTCAGGAAGAGCCTGAACCATGAGGTATACGCACAGACAGAGGCTTGTCGATAGTCTGAGTTCTTACGTCGCTGGCGCACCTTACCAATATTTTTCGTGGAACATAAACCGTCTCCTCGGCAGTGGCTATGCTCTGCCAGTCACTGCCGGGGCAACTCAGCTCAGGGCGAGGGCCACTGCCCCGGCGGTCAGCAGTACCGCCAGCACCACGGCGGTCCACAGACCCTCGGCCTTCGGCTGCAGCACCGCCTCCGAGGCATTTTCCGGGTTGTAATAGACGGTCACCTTCCTGCCCGGCGGATAGGCTTCGACCCGGTTGCGGGAAAAATAGGCAAAGGTGGCGTAAAAACGGCCGCCAAAGAACAGGCGTGAGCCCTTGAAGTCGACACTGCCTACCCGATAACGGTAGACAATGTCTGGCCGAAAAAAGGGTTTTTGCACCTTGCCCGGGTTCATCGGGTCGCGCCTTTCGCGAAAGCTTTCCAACTCGGCCGACTCGATCACCCCCTCAACCGTCGGCCAGGACTGGGCTGCATCGACCTGGCGCTTGATGGCGAGGGCGATCAGGCCGATAAACACCGCCAGGCCGGCAAACCCGGCGACGGCAACCGCCCGCTCCGGATTGGCAAGATTGTCGCGGAGGATATCTACAATCTTGGTAAAACCAACAGTCCCGCCGAGCAGCAGGGCGATCAGCACCGCAATGAAAATCGCCATGGTCCGCCATACCCCCTCCGGAGCACCAGTCTCAAGGACTGCCTCCCCCGGTTTATCCGGGTTGTAGTAGACCGAGACCCTGCTGCCGGCCGGATAGCGGGCAATGGTCTGTTCGACCTCATGGTCACCGAGGTCTTCGCCGATGCTCACCCGCTTGCCCTTGTAGGTCTTCCCTCTGACCCGGTATTCGTAAAGGATTTCGGCAAAGTTGACCATCTCCAGATCAGCCCCGGCCTCAGCCCGCTGCATTCCGTGGGCTTTTTTCATGCGTTTTGCCCGGGCCTGGGAGGAGATGATTCTCCCGGGAACCGAACGCCAGTTCGCCGCCTTGCGCACTTCGTAGTACTTGTAGAGCGTCCCAAAAATCAGCAGGCCAATCATCAACGAGCCGAAAATCAGGACAATCTTCGTCGTTTCTCCACCCATATTCATGGTGGCCACCTCATTGTCTTGGGTATTTTTTGTTAGGAATTGTCCGGCGGTTTTCTCACTAGAAACCGATTTCACTCCTCAGCCAGTCCAGGCGGAGCTCGGCATCGTAGCGATCATTCTGCGCCCGTTCGCGCTGCCGCTCAAGCATCCGGAGTTCGGCCAGCAGTTCACCACGCCTGGAAATATTGAGCTTGCGGTCGGTGAGCAGTTCCCGCTCGCCCCGTTCCAACTCCCGGTCTATCGACTCTATCTCCTGCCGCGTCTCACCGAGGGCCCTGGCAGCGTTATAGACCCTGGCAAACCGAGGGTCGGTGCAGACACCTTGGTAGCTGTGCCGCATCAGCCCTTGCTCCACGGCGTTTGGCAAACGGCAGTATTCGACAAGGCCGATCTGCCGCCCTGTCTCCCAGGCATTGCCGTCGGGAATGACCTGGACCCGGGCGCAGGCAGCATAGTGTCGATTAAGGCGGTCACCGCTGAAACCCTTTCGGCCATCTTCACTGCCTAAGAGATACCAGTCTGTTGTTGCACACTGATCTTCAGCTATTGTCGCGCAACCGGCAATCAGCAGCAGCAAGAGCAACAGGTTGAGAGCAGCGAGCGATGCGGGTTTCATAAAAACCTCCCCGGGTTGTCCATCACGATAAGCTGTGGGCGGTTGTACGCCAAGGGGAGTACAGAAGAAAAGGAGGACTGGGCACGTGTCACCGACAGAAACGGTGGCTATTGCCTCGGTATGAGCAGGGTGGGCTGGATATCTGCTGCTCAGAAATATACCTTCCCGAAATATCGTTGGGTGGTCGAAAGGTCTTCATGCCACGTTACCCTTGAACAGTTCATAGCCACAGAAACAACACAAAAAATGACGCACAGGTCACGAGGATTCCAACCTTGGCGTGCTGCTGGAAGGATATCCGTATTCCGTGCGCGGCCGCTTGCTCAACGACGATCAGGTTGGCGATACTGCCGAGCAGGAAGAGATTGCCGGCAAAGGTGCTGGCAAGGGCAAGGGTGTACCACTGCAGTGGTTGCTGTTGATCCAGTGCGCCGGTAAGGAGCATGACGGCCGGGACATTACTGAATATGTTGCTGGCCACAGCGGTGACGGTGGCCAGTATCGGCAGGCTGTACAGATCGACCCCGTGTCCTTGCAACCCCTCGATGGCATCGGCGAGGAGGCCGCTTTCACTGATGCCGTGAATGATGATGAATAGTGAACAGAACAGGGTTATCAAGTGCCAGTCGATCAGACTGGTGATATCTCTGGTCCGCATTCTGCGGCTGCAGAGAAGAACGCCTGCAACGCCGACGGCAGATATCTCCCGCGGGATCGGAGTAAGGAACAGGACCATTAATACAAGCAGGGCGCCCAGCCCTTTGGCGGTCTGCCAACCGTTGAAGGGCTGTTCAGCATACTGCTGTCGCGGCTGCAATTCTCGGTCACTGGTATCCTGCATGTGCCCACCAAAGAGCAGCAGGAGAAGAAGATAGGAAAGCAGCAAAGCTACCAGTGAAGGCGGTCCGCACCAGAGGAAAAACTGCAGGAAGTCAAGATTCCCGGTCTGGCCGAGCAGCATGTTCTGGGGGTTGCCGATAATGGTCGCCGCCGAGCCGATGTTGCTGGAGATGGCAAGGCCGAGAAGATAGGGCAGTGGCTTAAGTCGTGCGTCAAGGAGGGCGACAGCAAGGATTGGAGTAAAGGCGAAACAGACAATGTCGTTGGCCAGTAAAGCGGAAAGAACGGCACTGACCAGCATGATCAGCAACAGAAAGACCTTTGGCCTCGCGGCCTGGGAGATGATTTTTTTGGCTGCCCAGGTATAAAACCCGCCGAGGCGGAACTGGGCGGAGATGATCATCAGCGAGTAGAGCAGCAGAATGGTGGGCAGATCAATGGCGTGAAAGGCCGATTCTGGCGTGATGACGCCGAATACCACCATGGCGATGGCGCCGAGAAGGGCAATACCGGTCCTGTCCATCACCAGGCCTGGTACCTTGCCGAGGGCGATGCCGATATAGGAGAGAACAAAGATTACCAGAGCCGTCATCAGTAACCTGCAGTCGGAACATGCCGTTGCGTGAAAGTGTTTTCCGGTTCCAGGACTATCGTTGCTGCATCTCGGGGTGCTCGTGCGTCTCTCCTGATTCTGGGGCCAATACTATCATAAGTTTCATTGGCCCACCATCTGTTCGTCCACCCCTTTGTTGACATATATATTTGGTGGCGGTCCTCACAATTGATGTTGTGACATCGTCGGCCATAGAGGGCGAAAGACTAGATACTGAATACCTGCAAAAGAATCCCGGGGCCGTTGCTGTTAAGACGGTAGAGGTATGCAATATTTATTGGGGAACCTCATCACTGAACGAATCACTACTGGATATGGTTGACGTTTTCCGACCGGTCATTTTGTCCGAGATCGCACCGGGACGATGCATCCTGAAAAAAGATCTCGTATCGACTGGCGGTCAATGGCCATTCTTTGCTGATTTGCTACGAAAAACTTGGGCCGGGTAGGCGCCCAGCATGACCACCCGTTTCGCAAAAATAGCGTTGCTGGGGCTGGGGTCTCCGTTTTGGCGGCTACCGCTCGCTTTGTAGCAGCTTGATGCTGAAACAGAGGAAGAGCCCGCCGCAGGCCCGGTTGCACCACCGCGCCGGCTCACTGCCGGTGGCGAAATTCCACCTCGAC